>JAOPUY010000594.1 GCA_025963265.1 Frankiales bacterium
AGTGGCCGTAGCGCGGGCCGCGGCCGCTCGAGGCGTCGCCATGGGCCTGAGCTCGTTCGCCAGCCGCTCGATCGAGGACGTCGCCGCGGTCAACTCGCAGACCTTCTTCCAGATGTACTGGGTCGGCACCCGCGACGTGCTGGTCCAGCGGATGGAACGGGCGCGGGCCGCGGGGGCCAAGGGCCTGATCATGACCCTGGACTGGTCCTTCTCCAACGGCCGGGACTGGGGCAGCCCGAGCATCCCCGACAAGATCGACCTGAAGACCGCGGTCAAGTTCGCACCCGAGGTGCTCATGCGTCCGGGCTGGCTCTACCGGTTCGGAAAGACCGGCAAGATCCCCGACCTGACGACGCCGAACCTGACGCCGCCCGGCGGCACCGCGCCGACCTTCTTCGGCGCCTACGGCGAGTGGATGCAGACCCCGCTGCCGACCTGGGAGGACGTCGCCTGGCTGCGCGAGCAGTGGGGCGGCCCGTTCATGCTCAAGGGCATCGAGCGCATCGACGATGCCAAGCGGGCCATCGACGCGGGCGTGTCGGCGATCTCGGTCTCCAACCACGGCGGCAACAACCTCGACGGCACCCCGGCGACGATTCGCACGCTGCCCGCGGTGGCCCGGGCCGTGAACGGCCAGGTGGAGGTGCTGCTCGACGGCGGCATCCGCCGCGGTGGGGACGTCGTCAAGGCGCTCGCCCTCGGCGCGGACGCGGTGCTGATCGGTCGGGCCTACCTGTGGGGCCTGGCGGCCAACGGCCAGGCCGGAGTGGAGAACGTCCTCGACATTCTGCGGGGCGGCATCGACTCGGCCATCCTCGGCCTCGGTCATAGCTCGGTGAAGGAGCTCAGCCCGGCCGACGTCGTCGTCCCGCCCGGCTTCACCCGCACCCTGGGGGAGTGAGCGCCGCAGCGCCGAACCGCGTCATCAGCGACCGGCCCGAGTGTCTGAACAGCATGACTGTTCTCATTCTCTCGATCGCCGTCGCTGTCATCGCCGCCCTCACCGTCCTCGCCGGAGTGCTCGTCGTCCGCGGGCCGGTCCAGATCCGCGAATTAGAGCGACGCCACCGCCTCGCTCAGGAGCGGCCAGCCAGCCCGGCCACCAGGTTGATGGTGACGGCCAGGATGACCGCGCCGAACAGGTAAGACAGCAAGGCCTGCCGCAACGCCGTGGAACGGATCGGAGTGGTCTGCAGGTCGGTGTCGGAGACCTGGAAGGTCATCCCGATCGTGAAGGCCAAGTAGGCGAAATCGCTGTACCGGGGCGGCGTGGACTGGTTGAAGTCCACGCCGCCGTCGCGGCCGCCGTAATACAGCGAGGCGTAGCGCAGGGTGTAGACCGTGTGGACCAGCAACCACGACAAGGCCACAGTGATCAACCCCACTCCGGCCAGCCAGTCCCGGGTGGACCCGCTGGCCGAGTTGGCCTGGATCAGGAAAAAGCCGACCGCCGAGAGGCTAGCCACCGCGGCCAGGAGCAGCAGGCTGTCCCCGGCCGACCGGGTCGGGTCCTCCCGGGTGGCGTGGTCGGCCGTCTGGTCAGGATTCATCCGCGCGATCACCAGCCAGGTCCACATCTCCAGCACGAAGGCCGCGGCGTCCCAGCCGACCGCGGGTGCGTAGCTCGCGATGCCGAGCGCGATGACCAGGATCGCGACGGCGATCCCGACCAGCGTCGACACCGCGATGCGCATCCCGGTGCTAGCGCCGTGCATGCGGCTCAAGGTCAGCCAGGCCGAGGGTCGGGACGCATTCATGCCTGCATTATCTGGCCCAGGCGATCAGTACGCTGGCGACGTGGCTGACATCGCGCATTTCGATCTGGCAATCATTGGTTCCGGCTCGGGCAACTCGCTGGTGACCAAGGCGTACGCCGACAAGCAGGTGGCCATCGTCGAGGAAGGCATCTTCGGCGGCACCTGCCTCAACGTCGGCTGCATCCCGACCAAGATGTACGTCTACGCGGCCGACGTCGCGGCGACCGCGGCCGACTCCAGCCGCTACGGGGTCGACACCCTGATCGACGGCGTCCGCTGGGGCGACATCCGCGACCGGATCTTCACCCGGATCGACGCCATCTCCGCCGGCGGCAAGGACTACCGGGCGCACGGGCCCAACACCACGGTCTTCGACGGCCACGCCCGCCTCGCCGGCCCGCGGATGATCGAGGTCTCCACCGGGGAGCAGTTCACCGCCGATCAGATCGTGCTGGCCGCGGGCGGGCACGCGGTTGTGCCGGAGGTCATCGCGCGGTCGGGCGTGCCCTACTACACCTCGGACACGATCATGCGCATCGAGGACGTTCCCAGCCGGTTGTTGATCCTCGGCGGCGGCTACATCGGCGCCGAGTTCGCGCACATCTTCAGCGCGCTCACCGCCGAGGTGACCATCATCGTGCGCGGCGAGTCGATGCTGCGGCAGCTCGACGACGAACTGGCCGCGGCCTTCACCGAGCAGGCGGTCAAGCAGTGGGACGTCCGGCTCAAGACCCAGGTGACCGCGGCCCGGGTCGTCGACGGCGAGATTCACCTCGAGCTGTCGGATGGATCCAGCGTCGAGGGCGACGTGCTGCTGGTCGCGGCCGGGCGCCATCCGAACACCGCCGACCTCGGGCTCGGCGTCGCCGGGGTGCAGACGCACCCGGACGGGCGGGTGGCCGTCGACCGCTACGGGCACACCAGCGTCGAGGGCATCTGGGCCCTGGGCGACGTCTCCTCGGAATTCCAGCTCAAGCACGTGGCCAATCACGAGGCGCGCGTCGTCGCCCACAACCTGACCCATCCGCAGGAGCTGCGCTCCTTTGACTACCGGTACGTGCCGTCGGCGGTGTTCACCCATCCGCAGTTGGCCAGCGTCGGACTGACCGAGGAACAGGCCCGCGCCCACGGCTACAACTACGTGAGCGCCACCCAGGCCTTCGGCGACACGGCCTACGGCTGGGCGTTGGAGGACACCACCGGGATCTGCAAACTGGTGGCCGACGCGGACACCGGGTTGCTGCTCGGGGCCCACTTGATGGGACCGCAGTCCTCGAACCTGATCCAGCCGCTGATCCAGGCCATGAGCTTCGGCCAGAAGGTCGTCGACGTCGCCCGCGGCCAGTACTGGATTCACCCAGCCCTGATGGAGGTTGTCGAGAACGCCCTGCTCAAACTTGAGCTCTCGTGAACGTGCCGATCCTCGAGGTCGGCGGAACCCACGTCACCGCGGCCTGGATCAGCCAACCGGACTGGGCCGTCCTACAGGCCAGCCGACTCGAATTGGACGCCACCGCCGACGGCCCGCGGCTGGTGGCCGCCCTGACCGGCGCCGCCGTCGGGCTGCGGGCCCCGGCTGGCGCTCGCTGGGGCATCGCGTTGCCGGGCCCGTTTGACTACCAAAGCGGGGTGGCGCGCTACACCGGCGTGGGCAAGTTCGACCAACTCAACGGCGTCAACCTGCGCGCTGAGCTCACCCGCGGCCTGCGCGCGGCCGGCTCGGCTCCGGGTGAGCTGACTTTCCTCAACGACGCCAGCGCTTTCCTGATCGGCGAGTGGCTCGGTGGCGCGGCTCAGGGAACCCGTCGCAGCATGGCTCTGACGCTGGGGACGGGCGTCGGTTCCGCCTTCCTGACCGACGGCGAGATCGTCGACGCGGGCCCCACCGTGCCCGAGCAAGGCGAGGTTCACCTGCTGAGCTATCGCGGACTGCCTTTAGAAGACTGGGTTTCCCGCCGCGCCATCCGCAAGAGCTACGGCCAGTGGGACGCCGACGTGGACGAGATCGCCACTCGCGCCCGAGCCGGCGACGGGGCGGCCCGCCGCGCGTTGACCGACGCCTTCGCAATCCTAGGCGAGGTGATCGGCCCGTGGGCCAAACGCTTTCGGGCCGAAGTGCTCGTGCTCGGCGGATCCATCAGCGGTTCTTTCGACCTCGTCGAGGGTCCGCTCCGGGCGGGTCTAGCCGGGTCGGCCGACGCCACGATGACCGTGGCCCGAGCGCACAACCTCGACTCCGCCAGCCTGATCGGAGCGGCCTACTGGGCCGGCCGGGCCAGCGAGCGGACGTTGAGGGCGTCGACCGGCCCGTCGCCGGCGCCCAGCTCGACCAGTCCGTGAGCAACCGCGTCGCCGGCCACCCGATTGGCCTGCCGGGCCGCCACCGCTAAGGCCTCCCCGTGAGCCAGCCCCGCCGCCAACGCGGCCGAATGCGTGCAGCCGGCCCCATGCGTGGCCGCGACCGCGTGCCGCTGGACCGGGATCTCCAGATGCGACGCGCCATCAAAGAGATGGTCGACCGGACGCACGCCGTGGCCACCGGTCACTAGCGCGCCCTGGGCCCCCATCCGGACCAGCGCCTCGCTCAGCGCAGCGCGGTCCTCGACCGCCAAGCCAGTCAGCGCCTGAGCCTCCATCAGGTTCGGGGTGAGGACCCGGGCCATTGGAAACAGCTGCGCCACCAAGGCGGCCACCGCGTCCTCGCGCAGTAGCCGCGCGCCCGAAGAGGCGATCATGACCGGGTCCAGCACGATCGGCACGCCGGCGAGGTCGACCGCGGCCAGCGCCTCGGCGACCGCGGCGATGATCTCGGCCGAGAACAGCATGCCGATCTTCACTGCCGCCGGCCGCAGATCGGCGAACACGGCCTGAATCTGGGCCGCGACAAACTCCGGCGGGCACTGATGAATGGCCGTCACTCCCATCGTGTTCTGGGCGGTGAGCGCGACGATGGCCGAGGTGCCGTGCACGCCGCAGCGGGCGAAGGCCTTGAGGTCGGCCTGCACGCCGGCGCCGCCGCCGGAGTCCGAGGACGCGATCGTCAGCGCGACGGGCGGTTGGGCATTCATGGGCCAACCGTACTAACCTCACACTGTCCCGCGGGAGCCTGGTTCACAGGCTGAGAGGATGACTGCTGTCATCGACCGCTTGAACCTGATCCGGGTAGTGCCGGCGAAGGGAGAGGTGGCCTCAGATGGCTATCAAGCTGATCAATCGTGCGACGAACTCTCCGGCTAGTCCGGCTAATCCGCCCGCGTCCGCGCACCCCGAGGCCCCGGCGACGTTAGCCGAGCCGGCTCCGCGGACGCTCGGGCTGCTCGACCAGTTCGGCTTCTGGGGCAACCTCGGCGTCAGCCTGTTCGGTCTGACCACGGCCAGCACCGTCATGTTCTCGCTGGGCGACACCGCGCCGCCGCTGCCGGTGCTCGGCTCGATCCTGGCCATCGTCGTCGGCACCGTCGTCGGGGGCGCCGTGCTGGGGGTCTCGCTGATGCTCGGCGCTCGCACCGGTGCGCCGGCGATGGTCCTGCTGCGCGGGCTGTTCGGCGCCAAAGCCTCCTACCTGCCGACGGTCTTGAACATCGTCCAGAACATCGGCTGGGGGACGTTCGAGATCATCCTCATCGCCGAGAGCCTCAAGTCCGTCGCCCACGATCACCTGCCGCGTTGGCTGTGCGTGGTCATCGCGGGGGTGATCACCACCGGGTTGACGATCCGCCCGCTGGGCTCGATCCGGGTGCTCCGCAAGTACGTCACCGCGCTGGTCATCATCGCCACGGTGACCTTGGCGATCGGCCTGCTGCACCGGCCCGCGCCGGCGGTCACGGGCGCCTCCTGGAACGGCTTCTGGCTCGGCGTGGACGCCATCGTCGCCGTGACGATCTCCTGGGTGCCCTTAGGCGCGGACTACTCGCGGCACGCCAAATCGGAACGCTCAGCGTTTCTCGGCGGATTCCTCGGTTACGGCCTCACCCAGATCGCCTGCTACCTGGTCGGCTTGCTGGCGCTGTTAGAGGTGATCCACCAGCCCGATGCGATCTTCAACCTCTACCTCGGTCTGCCCCTGGGCACGATCGCCCTGGTGATCCTGGTGCTGCGCGAGACGGATCAGAGCTTCGCCAACATCTACTCGACGGCGATCTCGATTCAGAACCTGCGACCCAACTGGGACCGCCGCGTGCTCACCTTGCTGCTGGGCACGGTGCTCACCCTGGCCGCGCTGAAGGTCCAGATCGGCGATTACCTCAACTTCCTCTCTCTGATCGGCGCGGTGTTCGTGCCGATGTCCGGCGTCCTGGTCGCCGCCTGGCTGCGGACCCGGGGCGAGGGCTGGGACGTCTCCGAGCAGGCCCGGCTTCGACCGGGCATGCTGATCGCCTGGCTCGTCGGCCTCCTGAGCTACCAGCTGATCAACCCCGGCACCTTGGATCACTGGGCCGATTTCTGGACCCGGATCGGCGCCGACCTGCACACCACCGATCACACTTGGCTGTCGGCCTCGCTCGTCTCCTTCGCCGTCGCCCTGGTCCTGGCATTGCCGTTCGCGGCTGCGCCCACGGCGGCGGCCACGATGCTGAATCCCGTAGATTTACACCAGTGACGACTCATCCTGTTCGCATCGGTGTCCAAATCCAACCCCAACATGCCGACTATGCCGCGATCCGCTCGGCGGTCGCCGAGGCCGAGGACATCGGCGTCGACATCGTCTTCAACTGGGACCACTTCTACCCCCTCTACGGCGAGCCCGAGGGCAAGCACTTCGAGTGCTGGACCATGCTCGCGGCCTGGGCCGAGCAGACCAGCCGCGTCGAGTTCGGCGCCCTGGTCAGCTGCAACAGCTACCGCAACCCGGAACTGCTGGCTGACATGGCCCGCACCATCGACCACATCAGCGACGGCCGGGTGATCTTGGGCATCGGATCGGGCTGGTTTGAGAAGGACTATCTCGAGTACGGCTATGAGTTCGGCACCGCCGGCGGTCGGCTCAACCAGTTGGCCGACGCGCTGCCGCGGATCGAGAGCCGCTGGGCCAAGCTCAACCCGGCGCCGACCCGCAAGATCCCGGTGCTGATCGGCGGCGGCGGCGAGAAGAAGACGTTGAAGCTGGTCGCGCGGCACGGCGACATCTGGCATTCCTTCGCCGATCTGGAGACGTTCAAGCACAAGTCGGCGGTGCTCGACAACTGGTGCGCCGAGCTCGGCCGCGAACCGTCGGAGATTCAGCGCTCAGTCGGCGTCGACGCGGCGGCCAGCGATCCGGCCGAGGCCGGGCCGGCGCTGGTCGAAGCCGGAGCCACCCTGTTCACGGTCGGGCTCACTGGTCCCGACTACGACCTGTCCGGCGTCAAGAAGTGGGTCGACTGGCGCGACAGCCTCTAAACCGGCCACCTTTCGGGGTGTTTTCGTTGCCAGACGACGAAAACGCTCCGAAAGGCGCCGCGAAGTTAGCTGCCGCGAAGTTAGATCAGGCCCTCGTTGGGGGAGGACGCCTCGGCCCACCAGCGCCGCGGAATGCGCCCGGCCTGGTGGGCCAGCCGGCCCGACTCGGTGGCCAGTCGCATGGCCCGGGCCATCAGCGCCGGCTCGGCGGCGCGGGTGACCGCCGAGGCGACCAACACGGCGTCACAGCCGAGCTCCATGGCCAGCGTGACGTCGCTGGCGGTGCCGATGCCCGCGTCCAGGATCACCGGAACGCCGGCTTGGGCGACGATGAGCGCGAGATTGTGCGGGTTGCCCAGGCCCAGACCGGAACCGATCGGCGAGCCGCCGGGCATCACCGCGGCGCAGCCGACCTGCTCCAGGCGCCGGGCCAGCACCGGGTCGTCGTTGGTGTACGGCAGCACCACGAAACCGTCCTCGACTAACCGTTCGCAGGCCTCTAACAGCTCCAGCCCGTCGGGCAGCAGAGTGCGCTCGTCGGCCACCACCTCGACCTTGACCCAATCGGTGCCCAGCGCCTCACGGGCCAGCTTCGCGGTCAACACAGCCTCGGCCGCGGTCCGGCAGCCCGCGGTGTTCGGCAGCACCGCCACGCCCGCCTCGCGCAACACGTCCAGCACCGAGCCGGCCGCGTGGGCGTCCACCCGTCGCATCGCGACCGTGGTCAACTCGGTGCCCGACTCCCGCAGGATCTGCGCCAGGCCGTCCAAACTGGGCGCTCCGCCGGTGCCCACGATGAGCCGGGACGAGAACGACTTTCCGGCAATGATCAGCTCGTCGGACATGACGCTCAGCCGCCCTGCACGGCGGTGACCACGTCGACGCGGTCGCCCTCGGCCAGCGGGGTGCTCGACCACGTCGAACGCGGCACGACCTCGCTGTTCAGGGCCACGGCGATGCCCGAGTCCCGATCGCTGACTGAAGGCACCAGTTCAGCGAGCGTGATGTGCTCAGCGGCCACCTGCTGGTGTCCGTTGACGATGAGCTGCACGGGGTCATCCTCCGAATCGCTGCGGGCCGAACGGCTTCCATTGTCCCGCAACCGAACCACCGGCCAACAACTGCGTCACGGCCTCGGCGGTGCTGGCCGAGAGCAGGATGCCGTTTCGATAGTGCCCGACGGCCACGATCAGGCCGTCCTCGTGCCAGCCCAGGATCGGGCCGTTGTCGGGGGTGCCGGGCCGGAGCCCGGCGCGGGCCTCGACGAATTCGAACTCCGAGGAGATCGGGACGAGCTCGTAGGCGTTGCGCAGCAACTCGTACACCCCGCCGGCGGTGACGGTGACATCGGAGCCTTGTTGCTCGACGGTCGCGCCCACGACGACCTCGCCGTCGGCGCGGGGGACCAGGTAGACCTCGCTGCCGCGAACCAGGCCGCGGATCGTCCGGGTCAGCACCGGGCCGGCGCCGGCCAGCCGGGCGGGCACGGCCAAGCGGAGGATCTGCCC
>JAOPUY010000006.1 GCA_025963265.1 Frankiales bacterium
AAGCGATCGATTAGATAGCGCCGGACCGTCTCCACATGGGAGGGAGCGGCGGCGGCGACCACCGCGAATCCCGCGGCCGTCATCTCGGCGACCTGGCCCCGCTTGTCGCCGGCGAAGTCGACCCGGCGGATCCAGCCCCGTTCCTCCAACCGCGCGACGGCGTGTGACAACCGGCTGCGCGAGGAGTGCGTGACCTCGGCCAGCTCGCTCATCCGCATCGCGCGCTGCGGGTGTTCGGACAGCGGCACCAGAATTTCGAAATAACCGTGGGACAGGCCGCTGTCGGCCTGCAGCTCACGGTCGAGGACATCGATCAGGGCGTTGAACCCCTCGATGAAAGCCCGCCACGCGGAATGCTCCTCCGGGGTGAGCCAGCGTGGTTCCGTCACGTCTGCCTCCGTCCGCGGGCCTGCTCTGGCCCCACATCATCGCGTCCGGGCCGCGCCGCCCTGTCGCCGGGGCGAGCACGCGGCGGCCCGGCGCAATTGGACCGGTTTTCGCCTTCCGGCGGGTCGTAGACTGGTGAGGTGACCGCACACAAGCCAATTCGCGTCCTGCTGCTCGAGCAAATCCACCCCGACGCGGTCGAGCTGCTGCAGTCCTCCGGCTTTGAGGTCACCGCCTTGGACCGCGCCTACGACGAGGACGAGCTCGTCGCCGCCATCGCCGTCGTCAATCTGCTGGGCATTCGATCGAAGACAAATGTCACCGAACGCGTGCTGGCCGCCGCGCCGAACCTGATGGCGATCGGCGCTTTCTGCATCGGCACGAACCAGATCGACCTGACGGCGGCGACCATGCACGGCGTCACGGTGTTCAACGCGCCGTTCTCCAACACCCGCAGCGTCGTCGAGATGGCGATCGCCGAGCTCATCTCCTTGACCCGTCGCCTGTCGGAGAAGAACGAGCTCATGCATCAGGGCGTCTGGGACAAATCGGCCTCGGGCTCGCACGAGGTGCGCGGCCGGACCCTGGGCATCATCGGCTACGGCAACATCGGCACGCAGTTGTCGGTGCTGGCTGAGAACCTCGGCATGCGAGTGCTGTTCTTCGACACGGCGGACAAGCTCGCGCTGGGCAACGCTCGCCGGGCGAGCACGATCAAGGAGCTCCTGCACGACTCGGACGTCGTCACGCTGCACGTCGACGGCCGCCCGGAGAACAAGAACATCTTCGGCGAGGCCGAGTTCGCCGCGATGCGCGACCACAGCATCTTCCTCAACCTCTCGCGGGGATTCGTCGTCGACTACAGCGCCCTGGGCGCGCACATCCGCTCCGGCCACATCGCCGGCGCCGCCGTCGACGTCTTCCCCGAGGAGCCCAAGGGCCGCGGCGATGAGTTCGTCTCCGAGTTGCGAGGCCTGCCCAACGTCATCCTGACGCCGCATATCGGCGGCTCGACGGAGGAGGCGCAGGAGGACATCGGCCAGTTCGTCGCCAACAAATTCGTCAGCTTCATCGCGGACGGGTCGACCTCGCTCAGCGTGAACCTGCCCGGCCTGGATCTGCCCCGCCGCCGCGACACGCTGCGGCTGGTGCATCTGCACCGCAACGTGCCCGGCGTGCTGGCCCGGATCAACGGCCTGCTGGCCGAGAAGGCGGTCAACGTTGAGGCCCAGTTACTCGGCACCCGCGGCGAGGTCGGCTACGTGGTCACCGACAGCGCCAGCGGCGTCACCCAGGCGATCGTCGACGAGATCCGTGCCATGCCCGAGACGATCAGCCTGCGCGTGTTGTTCTAGCCCGTGCTAGCGCGCCACTGCGGTTAGACCTGGGGGAGCACCTCGGCCGCGATGAGCTCTAAGTGCTCCAGATCGGCCAGATCCATGATCTGCAGGTAGACCGTGCTCACGCCGATCTCGGCGTAACGGGCGATCTTGTCCACCACCTCGGCTGGGCTCCCGGCCAGGCCGTTGGACCGCAGCTCCTCGACCGTGCGGCCGATCGAGGCGGCCCGGTCCGCCAGCTGGCCCTCGGTCGATCCGACGCAGGTGGCCTGAGCCACCGACCAGGTCATCGAGTCCGCGGCCCGGCCGGCCGAGCCGAGGGCCGTCCGCACCCGTCCGAACACCTCGGCGCTGGCGGCCGGCGATCGAAAACCCACGTTGTACTCATCGGCGAAGCGAGCGGCCAGTGCGGCCGACCGCGTCTTGCCGCTGCCGCCCAGAATGATCGGCGGACGGGGCGATTGCCGCGGCTTTGGCAGCCCCGGCGAGTCGGCGAGCTGGTAATGCTGGCCAGTGAAGCTGTAACGCTGGCCGGCCGGCGTCGTCCAGAGCCCGTTGATGATCTCCAACTGCTCGGAGAAGATGTCGAACCGCTCGGCGGTCGGCGGGAACGCGATCGCGTAGGCGCGGTGCTCCTGCTCAAACCAGCCGGCGCCGAATCCGAACTCGACCCGGCCGCCGCTCATCTGGTCGACCTGAGCGACGGAGACGGCCAGCGGGCCCGGCTGCCGGAACGTCGCGGGGGTGACCAACGTGCCCAGCCGGATTCGACTGGTCTCCCGCGCTAGGCCGGCCAGCGTGATCCAGGCGTCGGTCGAGCCGGGCTCGCCGCTTCCGGCACCCATGCGCAGGTAGTGGTCGGAGCGGAAGAATCCGTCGAAGCCAAGGTCCTCGGTGGCGCGCGCGACCCGGAGCAGGTCCTCATAGGACGCGCCCTGCTGGGGCTCGGTGAAGATGCGAAGTCTCATGGCGTCAGGTTATCGCCGGGGCGCGGTTGGGCCGGAGTTGCAAGGGTTACTGGCGGGTAATACAGTCAACGTACTGGTGAGTAACTTAGCGGCGGGCGCGGTCGCGGCAGTCGTTTTGTGGCCAGGCAACCCAGCAGACGTTGAATCCGGAGTTCGATCATGGGTCACTACATATCCAACCTTCGCGACATCGAGTTCAACCTCTTCGAGGTCCTCGGCACCGGTGACTTGCTGGGAACGGGACCGTTTTCCGAGCTCGATGCCACCACCGCCCGCGAGATCCTGAGCGAGGTCCGCCGGCTAGCCGAGGGCCCGCTGGCCGATTCCTACGCCGACTCCGATCGCAATCCGCCCGTCTTCGATCCGGAGACGTCGTCCGCGGTGCTGCCCGAGTCGTTCAAACAGTCCTACCGCGCCTGGCAGGAGGCCGAGTGGTGGCGCCTCGACGTCGCGCCCGAGTACGGCGGCACGACCGCGCCGCGCTCGCTGATCTGGTCGATGGCCGAGATGGTGCTCGGCGCCAATCCGGCCATCTGGATGTACGGCTGCGGCCCCGCGTTCGCCAACATCCTTCGCGAGTTGGGCACCGTCGAGCAACGCGCCATCGGCCGGCTAATGGTCGAGAAGCAGTGGGGCTCCACCATGGTGCTGACCGAGCCCGAGGCCGGCTCGGATGTCGGGGCCGGCCGGACCAAGGCGATCAAGCAAGCCGACGGCACCTGGCACATCGAGGGTGTCAAGCGCTTCATCACCTCGGCTGAGCACGATCTGGCCGACAACATCGTCCATTACGTCCTCGCTCGCCCGGAAGGCGCGGGACCGGGGACGAAAGGACTCTCGCTGTTCGTCGTCCCCAAATACGACTTCGACTGGGCCACCGGCGAGCTCGGCGCGCGAAACGGCGTCTTCGTCAGCCACGTCGAGCACAAGATGGGGCTCAAGGTCTCGACCACGTGCGAGCTCCGGCTCGGCGAGACGACGCCGGCCAAGGGCTGGCTGCTGGGCGAGGTGCACGACGGGATCGCGCAGATGTTCAAGGTCATCGAGCACGCGCGGATGATGGTCGGCACCAAGGCGTACTCGGAGCTCTCAGCCGGCTATTTGGCCGCGCTCGACTACGCCAAGACCCGGATCCAGTCGGCCGATCTGACCCAGTCGGCCGATAAGACCGCGCCGCGGGTGAGCATCATCCACCACCCGGACGTGCGCCGACAGCTGATGACCCAGAAGGCCTACGCCGAGGGATTGCGCGCGCTCGCGCTCTACGCCGCCAGCGTCCAGGATCGGATCCAGGTCGCCGACTTCCAGCGGCGCGCCGCTGGCGAGGACCGAGCCGGCCAGCCGGCCGAGGGCGCCGCGTCGCTGGACGAGCGCCTCAACGACCTGCTGCTGCCGATCGTCAAAGGCTTCGGTTCGGAGCGCTCCTACGAGCAGCTCGGCCAATGTCTGCAGGTCTTCGGCGGCTCGGGTTACCTGCAGGACTACCCGATCGAGCAGTACATCCGGGACAACAAGATCGACTAGCTCTACGAGGGCACCACGGCCATCCAGGGCGAGGTTTTCTTCTTCCGCAAGATCGTCCGGGACAAGGGCGTGGCGCTGGGGGCGTTGTCGAGCCAGATCCTGGCCTTCCTCGAGTCCATCTCCGACGTCGGGCGGCTCAAGCTGGAACGGGAGTCCGTCACCCAGGCCCTGACCGAGGTGGGGCTGATGGTGGGGGCGATGATCGGCCAGCTCACCTCGGCCCAAGAGGACCCCCGCAATATCTACAAGGTCGGCCTGAACGCGACCCGGCTGCTGATGTCCTGCGGCGATCTGGCCATCGGCTGGCTCTTGCTGCGGCAGGCGGCGGTCGCCCTGGACAAGCTGGACGGGGCTGAGCTCACCGACGCCGATCGCTCCTTCTATGAGGGCAAGCTCGCTGTCTCGCGGTTCTTCTCGGCCACCGTGCTGCCGGAGCTGGCCGCCCGGCGCAAGGTCGTGGAGAGCACCGACAACGCGGTCATGGAGATCTCAGAAGACGCCTTTTAGTCACCTGGCGCTCACCCGTGGGAGGCGGCCGGGCTCTATGTTGGGACGGTGACCTCTGACATCGCACGGGTGAACTGGGTGCAGCTGGAAGGCACCGTCAACGTCCGAGACGTCGGCGGCGTGCCGACTGAGGACGGCTCGCGAGTCCGTCGGGGCGTCCTGCTCCGATCGGCGAATCTGCAGCACTTGACCGAGGACGATATCCGCGCGCTTCGCGAGGACTTCGGGATCCGCCGAGTGGTCGACCTGCGGACGGACACCGAGGTCTCCAAGGAGGGCCCCGGCCCGCTGCATGCGGTGCCGGAGATCGCCATCCACCACCTCTCGCTCTACCCCGACGGGACCATGTTCCTCGACCAGCCCGAGCCGCCGAGCCAGGTCGGACTACTCAGCCAGCCAGCGGAGGAGCCCGAGTCGGTGGACGGCCGCCCGGCCTTCGTCGCGCATTACCTGCGCTACCTGCAGCTCCGTCCGGAATCGATCGTGGCCGCGTTCCGCGCCGTCGCCGAGCCCGGCGGCACGATCGTGCATTGCGCTGCCGGCAAAGATCGCACCGGCGTCGTGGTCGCGCTGATCCTGTCGGCCGTCGGGGTCTCCGCTGAGTTCATCGCCGCCGACTACGCGGCCACCGAGGAACAGATCGAGGCCATCGCCGCGCATCTTCGGCGTAGCACCAGCGACCTCTACTCCCGGGAGATGTCGAAATCCGATCGCATCCCGCCGCCGAGCACCGAGCTCATGCTGACCGTGCTGGACGCGATCGAGCAGGACTTCGGGGGGATCAACGGCTGGCTGGCGACCCAGGGCTGGACCGAGCTGGACGCGCGCCGGCTGCGGGAGCGGCTGCTCGAGCCAGCGGCCTGAGCTCGCATCAAGCGGGTTGGCCGCCTTAGCCGGGTTTAGCGGGCGTTCGGGGTTAGCCGAGCAGCGGCAGCTCGAGGACTGAGGGGCCGCCCGCAGTCAATTGGATGGGGACGCCCCAATCCTGGCGCGCGAGATGGCAGGCGGGATGCTCGACCAGCTCGTCGTCGTCGCACGAGGCGGCCTGCGCGGTCACGTGCAGAACGCCCGTGGTTCCGGGCTCGCCGACGAGTTCGAGGACGCGTGACAACGCCGACCCCGCGCCGGCGCCGACGGCCAGCAGCTCCGGCGGAGTCGAGCTGACCATCAAGCTGGTGGCCGGCCCGTACCGGTCGTCGAGCTTCTGGCCGGACGGTGGGCGGAAGGCGATCCGCAGCTCCACCCGGCCAGGAGCCAGCTCGCTGGCCGGCCGCACGCTCTGCAGCGGCGCTCCGGCGACCTCCCGCGGGTGGGGCGGGTTCAAGGCGTCCGGCAGCGGAGTGAGCCGGTGGGCGCCGGATTCCAGCACCACGAGCACGCCTTGGACGAGCACCAGCCCAGACGGCTCATCGAGTTCGCTGGCCAGCGTGCTGACCGAGTCTTGGGCCGGGTCGTAGCGGCGGACCGCGCCGTTGTAGGTGTCGGCCACGGCGATGCTTCCGTCGGGCAGCACCGACACTCCCAGCGGGTGTTGCAGCCGGGCCTGGGCGGCGGCTCCGTCGACGTGGCCGAAGTCGAACAGACCCTCGCCGACGACCGTGGTCAGCTGGCCAGCCAGGCTCAGATTGCGCAGCGCGGACGACTCGGAGTCGACGAACCACAGCCGGTCGCCCTGCGGGGCCAAGCCCGAGGGTTGGGCGAGCCAGCCGTCCGCGGCCGGGCCGTCCTTCAGACCCTCGACCGTCGTGCCGGCCAACAACTGGACCGCTGCGGGTCCGTCGAGCAGCGGATCCCAGCTGAGCAGCAGGTGGACGCCGGCGGCGGCGATGGCGACCCGGCGAGCGGCCGGCCACCAGGCCACGTCCCAAGGCGAGAGCACAGCCGGCACCGGGCCGGTCACGGTGCGGGTGTCGGTCGCGGCTAAGGCGGCGGCGAGGTCGATGGTCGCGACGATCACCCCGTCGGCCGAGCGAACGCAGCTCAGCCGGTGATTGGCCGTGTCGGCGACCACGAGGTCATAGCCGGTGCGGGCGGAGACCTCGGGCGGCAAAGCGGTGAGGCCGTTCGGCTCGGCCAGGTCGCCCGGCTCGGACCCGCGCCGGCCGCTGCCGATCCGCCGGTCGACCTGCAGCCGCTGGTTGGCCGGTTCGAAGCGGGCCTGGACGATGTGATGATGGCCTGCGTCGGCGATGAACAGCGAGCCCCCGAGCTCGATCGCCTTGGCTGGAAACCGCAGCTCGCCGCCGCTCGGCTCGGGCGGTTGGTAGGGGTTCTCGCCCCGGCGCAGCGTGCCAGCGGCCTCGCTCTCGGCGATGAGCTCGCTGATCATCATGGCCAGGTTGGCCGACTGGCCTTCGCCCGCCGCCTGAGCGACGACGTAACCGTTCGGGTCGATCAGGACCAGGGTCGGCCAGGCGCGGATGGCGTACTGGCGCCACAGGCGCAGGTCGGGGTCGTTGAACACGGCGTGACCGACTTCGTAACGCTCGATCGCCGCGCGGACCGCCTCGTCGCCGCGTTCGTGCGCGAACTTCGGCGAGTGCACGCCGATGATCACCAGCTCGTCGGCGAACCGTCGTTCTAGGGGGCGTAACTCCTCGATCACGTGCAGGCAGTTGCCGCAGGCGAAGGTCCAAAAGTCGAGCAGCACGACCTTGCCCCGCAGTTGCCGCAGGCTGAGCGGCCCGGTGGTGTTCAACCAGGTGCCCGAGCCGAACTCTGGGGCTCGGATCACCGGTCGCGGGCGAGCGCGCGGGGGCGTGGTCACTCGTCCAACTCTGCCAGCTGCGCGGGGTGAAACGACAGAAGGCCCGCCGGCTCCGAAGTTGTCGGAACCGGCGGGCCTAGCTCTGTTGACCGGTACATCGCCACGGCTCATGGTGTCGCCGTCGCTGACGTCCGCAGAGCCGCTTAGCAGTTGAAGTTCTGCCGCGACGCGATGGCGATCAGCTCGCTGCGCATGGCGGGCGACGCGTCCTGCAGTGCGCGGTCGAACTGACGGGCGGCACGGCGGTTGCGGATCTTCTGCTTAATGTTGCTCATCGTCTTTACTTCCTGCCTCATTCAACATATGTTGATCTTGATCAAGATTCGTTAGGCATACCAAAGAATCTGCCTAATAAAGTCGGTCAAGTACCTGACATCTGATTAACGACATGGGTAGGGCCATAATTCCGAAACAGGCTGAGACGGCGGTCACCGCGAACTGATGTCGTGCTTGCCGACCGGGGGCCGACCTCGGAACTGCGGCTGCGACTGCGCGGCCTG
>JAOPUY010000013.1 GCA_025963265.1 Frankiales bacterium
GATCCATCTGACCATAGGAGACGACGTCGGACAGCTGACGGCGGCCTCGTTTGAGCGAGGGCGACTTTCGGTCCGGCGCCGCGTAGCCGATGCTCATCACGCCGACGAACCGCAATCGCGGTGCGATCGCGAACTCGGCCCGGACGCGCTCGTGGGCTTCGGGCGGCACGCCGAAGAAGCAGCTCACCAAGCCGGCGTCGACCGCGGCCAGCAGGATCAGCATGCTGGCCATGCCGGTGTCCACGTCCCAGTAGGGAACGGGCCAGCGGGCTTCGTCGCGATCGGTCCAGCCTTTGTCCGGTGCGGCGTAACGGTCTAGGTAGACGTCCTTGTCGGACAGCGCGAGGATCAGCGCGGGGGCGGTGCTCAGACCAGCCAGCCAGGTGTCGGGCTCGGCGTCGGCCGGCGAATCGCTGTCGGGCGCCGGCGTCGAGGCCGTCCAGAAGCGCTGGCAGTCGGCGGCGTTGTCGAGCACCAGGAACCGCCAGCCCTGGCTGAACCCGGCCGAGGGGGCCCGGATGCCGTATTCCAGCAGCCCGTCTAGGGTCTCGCGGGGCACCGCGCGGTCGGGGTCGTAGTTGCGAACCATGCGGCGTTTGCGGACGACTTCACCAAATTCCATAGGACCATTCTCCCCCGTGGACCAGCGGCGCCTGACCGGGCTCGGGAAATCTCAGTGCGCGCGGCCGGACAGATGTGAAACCCTCTAGGCGTGCAACTTGACCAATCGAGCAAGCTAGCCGGCGTTTCCTACGACATCCGTGGCCCTGTCCTCGAGGAGGCAAAGCGGCTGGAGGAGCAGGGGCATCGCATCCTCAAGCTCAACATCGGCAACCCGGCGACCTTCGGCTTCGCCGCGCCCGACGAGATCTTGCTCGACGTTGTGCGCAATCTCCATAACGCTGAGGGTTACTCCGACTCGCAGGGGCTCTTGTCGGCCCGCACGGCGATCGTCCAGCACTACCAGCAGCGCGGCCTGCCCGACCTCGACGACGTCAACGACGTCTGGCTCGGCAACGGGGTCAGCGAACTGATCATGATGGCGCTGCAGGCGATGTTGAACGACGGCGACGAGGTGCTGGTGCCAGCGCCGGACTTTCCGCTGTGGACGGCGGCCACGTCGCTCGCCGGCGGCACGGCGGTGCACTATCTCTGCGACGAGTCCGAGGGTTGGCTCCCCGACTTGGACGACATGGCGGCCAAGATCACTGATCGCACCAAAGCGATCGTCCTTATTAATCCTAATAACCCGACTGGTGCGGTTTACCCGGTGTCGACGCTGGAGGGCATCGCCGAGCTGGCGCGCCGGCACGGCTTAGTGGTGATGGCCGATGAGATCTACGACAAGATCCTCTACGACGACGCGGTGCACACCTCCTTCGCCTCAGTGGCGCCGGACCTGTTTACCCTTACTTTCAATGGGATTTCCAAGGCCTACCGGCTGGCTGGGTTCCGGTCCGGCTGGCTGATGGTGCATGGGCCCAAGCGCCACGCCAGCAGCTACCTGGAGGGCCTGTCGGTGATGGCCAACCTGCGGCTGTGCGCAAACGTGCCGGCCCAGCACGCCATTCAGACCGCGCTGGGCGGGCGCCAGAGCATCAACGACCTCGTCCTGCCGGGCGGGCGGCTGCTCGAGCAGCGCGACGCGGCGGTGCAGGCCCTGCGCGCGATCCCCGGCGTGAGTTGCGTCGAGCCCAAGGGCGCTCTCTACGTTTTCCCCAAGCTCGACTCCGAGGCTTATCCGATCGCTGACGACGAGCGGTTCGTGCTCGACTTCCTGCGCGAGCACCAGGTCCTGCTCGTCCAGGGCACCGGTTTCAATTGGCCGCATCCAGATCACCTGCGGATCGTCACGCTGCCTTACGCCGATGACCTGACCGAGGCGATCGGCCGCCTGGGCGAGTTTCTGGGCAGTTATCTGCCACCCCGGCCGGCACGCTGATAGCGGGGCTGCTGGCGGGCTGCTGGCGGCTGATAGTGACAGGGACCGCCGCGTCGGGTTGACTTGAGTCATGTCGGTGTCGCGCCGGATCGTCCCGCTCACGCTGGATAACCTCGACGAGTTGCCGAGCCCTTGCCGCAGCTGCTTGTTCTGGGAGCTAGGGCCGCTGGCCGAGTCACAGCCACCCGCCGCCGACGAGGTGCCGTTGGCCAAGGAGGCTTGGCTGTCGGCCACCCTGTTGGAGTGGGGCAGTTGCGGCAAGATCGCCTACATCGCCGGCCTGCCGGTGGGCTACGCGCTCTTCGCGCCGCCCGGTTTCGTCCCGCGCTCGGTCTCGTTCCCGACCTCGCCGGTTTCCGGCGACGCGGTGCTGCTGATGAACGTGCGGGTCGAGCCGGAGTGGGCTGGCGCCGGGGTCGGGCGGATGCTGGCTCAGGCCGTGGCAGCCGAGTTGCTACCGCGGGGCGTCCGGGCCATCGAGGCGTTCGGCTCCAGCGGCGCGGGCGCCCGTGGTTGCCTGATGCCGTCGGACTATCTCCGCTCCGTCGGCTTTAAGACTGTGCGCCCGCACCCGGTCTACCCGCGGTTGCGGATGGAGCTGAAGTCCACGGTGTCCTGGCGCTACGACGTCGAGTACGCGTTGGAGCGACTCTTCGGCGCCAACGCCGGGACGGCCCTGGTGCCAGCCCGCTGAGCTGACTGGGCTATTTCGCGTAGGCCGGGAGGCGCAGCACGCCGGTCGGTGGGTCGAGGTCGCGGGGGAGATAAAGCCGCTGGATCGCGGCCAACAACGCCTCGGCCACCCGATCGCGGAACCCGGCGTCGACCAGTTGGGCCAGATCGTGGGCCGAGGAGATGTAACCGAGTTCGAGTCGGATCGTCGGCATCGCCGTGAGCAGCAGCATCGTCCAGGACTTCGGATGCGTGCGGCCGTCCAACAGATTGGTCCGGGCGACGACTTCCCGCTGCACCAGGTCGGCGAACCGCTCACCAATGGAGGAGCTGACCTCGCCCGCGCCGTAGTAGTACGTCGCCACCCCGTTGGCCCGCGGGCTGGGCGAAGCATCGACGTGCAGGGACAACACGAGGTCCGCGCCCTGGGCGTTGGCGAACTGGGCCCGGGCCGCGTCATCAGGGCCGACCCCCCGGCCCCGGGTCAGCCAGGTGGTGACGCCGAGGGCGGTCAGCCGGCCCTCGAGGCGAGTGGCCAGGTCGAAAACGATGTCGGCCTCGCAGATGTCGGTGCCGTCCAGGGTCTGGACGCCGTAATCCTGACCGCCGTGTCCGGGGTCGATGACGATGCGCTTGCCGAGCAGGTTCGGGCCGGCATCGGCCACGGCCATCATGTCCCGCAGCAATTGCGGGGCGCCGCCGCGGACTCGGCGCGCGTCGATCTGGCGCAGGGCGCGCAGCGTCTGCGGGCCGCACACCCCGTCGGCCAGCAGGCCGGTGTCGCGCTGAAAGGACATCAACGCCGCAGCGGTGGTCGGGCCGAAGTGCCCGTCCAACCGGCCGGCGTTGTAACCGATCTCCAACAACTGCCGCTGCAGCTCGGTCACGTCGTCGCCGACCAGCTGATGGGTCGCGTTGTGGGCCAGGGTGCGGTCACCCAGCCGCCACCGCGCCGCCTGCAGGGCCCGGGTGGACTCGGGGCCCACAACTCCGTCGATGGTCAGCCCACGGCGCTGCTGGAAGGCGCGCAGCGCGGTCTCGGTCGGCGGGTCGAACAAGTCCTCGACGCCAGGATCGGTGTTGCCGAGCAAACCAAGCGAGGCCAGGATCCGCCGGACCTCGGCGACACCGCGATCGCGGTCACCGAGTCGGAAGAGCTGCATAGGCTGCCGGTTCCTTTCCTGCTCGCAAGGACGTCGCACCGAGTGGTGACCCGGCCAACGTCGCCGTCCTGGCCAACCTATTCTGCCTCACCGAAACCGCTGCCACCTACGACCACGCATCCGTCGGCCTGTCACTCAACCTTCAACGGGCAGTGACGGACGGTGACGACTGGACCCGAGGGTGGTCAGCTGGGGGAGCGGACATGGCAAACGGCGGCCACCTCGCCCTGTGGCGAGATGGCCGCCGTTGTCGTGCCTACCCGAGTCGGGGTTGGACAGCTCAGCCGAGGTAGTCGGCCAGGTCCTTCAGCAACGCCGCCTTCGGCTTGGCGCCGACGATGGACTTCACGACTTCGCCGCCCTTGAAGACCGACATGGTGGGGATTGACATGATCTGGTAGTCCCGAGCCACGCCCGGGTTCTCGTCGATGTTGAGCTTGACGACCTTGATCTTGTCGGCGTGCTCGCCGGCGATCTCTTCCAGGACGGGACCGACGAGACGGCACGGACCGCACCATTCAGCCCAGAAGTCGACCAGGACGGGGACATCTGATTGCAGTACGTCCACCGCGAAGCTGGCGTCGGTGACGGGGGTTGTGTTCTGGCCCATGGGAAGACTCCTGAAATGAGTGTGGGTTGCTGCTGGGGATGTAACGCGGGACGGGGGCAAACCCTTCCCGGGCTCCGGGGATCAGGCCTCGAGCGCGGCGAGGGCCGGATCGCCCACGGCGTCCAGGGCCGCGAGGTACTTCTCGGTGTCCAACGCGGCTTGGCAGCCGCTGCCCGCGGCCGTGATGGCCTGGCGGTAGACGTGGTCGACCACGTCGCCCGCGGCGAAGACACCGGCGATGTTGGTCAGGGTGCTCCGGCCCTCGACCAGGATGTAGCCGTCCTCGTCCAGCTCGATCTGGCCCTTGACCAGGTCCGAGCGCGGCTCGTGGCCGATCGCGATGAACAGTCCAGTCGCGTCCAGATGCCTGGTCTCGCCGGTCACCGTGTCACGGAGGGTGAGGTGGGAGACCTTGCCCTCGCCGTGGATCTCGGCCACCTCGGTGTTCCAGGCGATGTGGATCTTGGGGTTCGACTCGGCGCGCTGAGCCATGATGCGGCTGGCCCGAAGCTTGTCGCGCCGCACCAGCAGCGTGACCGAGTCGGCGAAGCGGGTGAGGAACGTGGCCTCTTCCATGGCGGTGTCGCCGCCGCCGACCACGACGATGTCGTGACCCCGGAAGAAGAAGCCGTCACAGGTGGCGCACCACGAGACCCCGTGGCCGGACAGCTCATCCTCGCGCTCGATGTCGAGCTTCTTGTAGGCCGAGCCCATGGCCAGGATGACCGCGTCCGCGGTGAACTCGCCATCATGGGTGCGGACCGTCTTCACCGGACCGGTCAGGTCGACCGAGACGACGTCGTCGGTGACGAGCTCCGCGCCGAACTTCTCGGCCTGGGCCCGGATGTCGGTCATCAGCTCGGGGCCCATGATGCCGGCCGGGAAGCCCGGGTAGTTCTCCACCTCGGTCGTGTTCATCAGGGCGCCGCCGTACTGGCTGCCCTCGAAGACCAGCGGCTCCAGTTGGGCCCGCGCGCTGTAAAGCGCGGCCGTGTAGCCCGCTGGGCCGGATCCGACGATGATCACCTTGCGGTGCGTAGCCGTCACAACAACCTCGATACCTTCGGATATTCAGTGCCTTTTTCGGCCCCGTCACAACGATTCTAGGGGGTCGGCTATTCCACTAGGTGGGAGTCTGGGCCGCTGCCTGGGCCGACACTCGTGCCGCCGCTCGGGCCGCCGCGGCCGCGCAGGCTGGCCAGCACGTCCTGGACCTCGGGCACCGGCATCCGCATGATCGCCGCGGCGAACACAGCCAGGCCGAGGCCGCCGCCGAGGGCCACCTCCAGCAGTCCGGAACCTCGTCCGATTCCCAGCAGCGCGTTGCCGGCCAAGACGACGACGAGGGCGACCGCCCCGCCCAGCGCCGAGGCCAGCCCGACCCAGCCGATTGTGCGGACAACCGGGCCGAAGCCCAGGGATCCGACCTTTCGCCGCAGCAGCAGGTGCCCGGTCAGGCCGCCGACCAGGTAGGAGGTCGAGGTGGAGACGGTCAAGCCGACGATGATCGCGTCACCGTGCAGGATCGACCCGAGCACCAGCACCAGCACGACCTTGGTCGTGACCATCACCAGGTTGATCAGGGTGGGGGTGCGCGCGTCGCGCATCGCGTAGAACACCCGCTGCTGCAGCATCACCAGCGCGAAGGGCAGCAGCCCGAACGCGCCGGCGGCCAGGGCCACGCCGATCAGCCGGGCCTCGGAGATCGTCGCGTGGCCGAGGAAGATAAAGCTGGTGAACGCTGGCCCGAGGACGATGAGGCCAGCCGTGACGGGCAGCAGCGCGACGGCCGACAGCCGCGCGCCGAGCCTCAGGTCACGCAGCACCAGCGGGAGGTCGTTGCGGGCGGCGGCCCGACTCATCCGGGGCATCAGCGCGGTCAGCAGGGACACGCCGAGGATGCCGTAGGGCACCTGGAACAGCAGATCGGCGTTGGCGAAGGTGGTCGGGCCGCCCTCGCGCCGGTTCGCCACCCGGTTCACCACGAACACGCCGACCTGGCTGATGGCGACGTAGCCCAGCACCCACTGGGTGAGCACCCGGAACTCCGACATACGCCCGACCTCGTTGGGGCTGGCCCGGAACCGCCAGTTCCACACGAAGCCGCTCTTGCGCAGCGGGATGATGAGCACCAGCGCCTGACCGGCGATGCCCAGCGTGGTGCCGAGCCCAAGCACCAGGATTTGGGCGTTGCTGATCGAGGAGCTAGTCAGCGGGCTGGCGCCGGGGAGCAGGACGAACAGGCCGACGGACGCGATGGTGATCACATTGTTGAGGACGGGCGCCCAGGCCGGCCAGCCGTAGACGTGCCGGGTGTTCAAGACGGCCGCGAACATCGCGCCGAGCCCGTAGAAGAAGATCTCGGGCAACAGCAGGGTGGCCCACACCGCCGTGAGCGATTGCTTGCTGGCCGAGCCGCCGAAGATCGCCGACAGCAAGGGCGCCGCCAGCACGGCCAGAATCGTCGCCACGCCCAAGCCGGCGGTGGCGATCGACAGCAAACGCTGGGTGTAGCCCAGGCCCTGGTCGGCGTCCTTCTGCTGCGCGGTCACCAGCACCGGGATGATGACACTGGTCAGGACTCCGCCCAGCAGCAACTCGTACACCATGTTGGGCAGCGTGTTGGCCAGGTTGTACGCGTCGGCGACCTCGCTCAGGCCGATGCCGAGGGCCGCCACCAGCACCAGGCTGCGGATGAAGCCGGTCACTCGGCTGGCCAGGCTGGCGATGGCCATCGTCCGGCTGGAGGCCATCAGGGACGGGACCGAGGTCTCCTCGGCCGACGGCTCGAGGACGTCCTCGGCGGCCGCGGCGCCGCCTGCGGTCTCGCCGGGCGCCTCGCCAAAATTCTGACCGACGACGCCGTCGAAGTCGCGGTCGAGGTCGGTGGGGAAGTCGCTGGCGACGCCACTGCCGTTACTGCCGTCATTGCCGACGTGGCCCGGCCGAGCCAGGCCGTCCGCGCCTGGGGGGTGACCGGTCTCGGCCGGTCTCGGCCGGTGGCGGCGGGGACCGTGGTAGATCGGCGCGCTCCAGGACTGCGCCGGCAAGGGGCTGAACCCGACGGCGTCGGGATCCTCCGCGGTGGCTACCGCCAGCGCGGAGCCGTCACCGGGCATCGGGATCGGCCGGCCGTAGAACTGCGGCGAGCTCCAGCCGTCGCCCGGGCTGGGGCCGCTCATGCGTGCCGCCCGACTGCTCGGCCGGCCCGGGCCAACCGGACGCGCTTGAAGGCTCGGCGCACCAGGGCCGCGATCAGGACCGCGGCGGCGACGATGGTGATCACCTTGGTGATGCCGCCGAGCGAGGTCGAACGCAGGTTCAGCTGGATCGCCGGGCCAAGTTGTTGTCCGTCGAGCGTGGTCAGGGTCGCGGTCACTTTGAACTGCCCGAGTCGATCGACGTGCGCGGGGACCGAGATCGTCCGCTTGTCGCCGGCTGAGATGGTCTCGGTGAGCGGGGGCGAGCTGAAGCCGATGACCCCGACCCCGGCGGTGACCGCCACCCGGACGGTCACGTCCTGACTGAGCTTGTTCTGCACCGTGACCAGCAACGGCGAATTATCGGAGGACAGGCTGTAGGTGCCTTCGGCCGGTTTAACCAGGCTGACGGCAGACAACTTGGCGTCGATGCTGTTGTTCAACTCGGTCGCGATCGCCGCGCCGCCGGCCCGGTCGACCCGCCAGGCGCTGGACTGGGTGCGCAGCAATCCGGTGTTGAAGCCGCCGAGCAGCGCGGCCGCGGCGCTGCAGCTGACCGCTTCGCGGAGGGAGGCGACCTTCTGCTGAACGGACAGGGCAATGCTCAGCTGAGTGGCGTTGACCTCGTCGGCGGCGGACTCGGCGCTGGTCTGCAGCGGGCCGCGATCGACCGGGGTCACGGCGAGCAGCGCCTGGTTGATCGACAGCGAGGTGCTCCAGGTGTTGCGGACGGTGGCCAGCACGGTCGCCGCCGCGGCCGCCGGGTCGGTGTCGACGTAGCGCGGCGGGGTGAGCATCACGAAATGTGAGGCGTCCGGCTGGGACACGGCCCGGATCGCCAACTGGCTGATCAGAGTCTGCTGGGCCATCGCGGGGCTGGCGCCGAGCGTCATCGCGGCGGTGATGGTCTTCTCGATCGAGGTGTCGGTCACCAGAGCCAGCGCTTGGCCGCTGGCCGAGGGCAGCGGTGACAGGGCGTTGGGTCGCGGCTCGGCCTGATTCTGACCCGACAAGGCCGCGTCGCTGAGGATGACCGCCGACGAGCCAGCGCTGATGGCGGCATCGAGGCCCTTGCTGGTGAGTGCGCCGCCGGCCGGCCAGGTCAGCGAGATCGGGTTGTAACTGAACTTGCTGGTGACCGGAGCGATCCGGGCCTGGACTTGCGGGTCCAGCGCCGTGCTGTAGGACAGGCCGGCCCGAGTCGCGGCGTTGATGTCGGGATCGCCGTAGCCGGTCAGGGCGAGATCTTCGCTGGGTCCCAGCGCGGCTAATCGGTCGAGCCAGGCCTGGGCGGCCGGGCCGCCGGTGCCGACGACCACGCGGCTTCCGGAGTGGTACTCATACCCCTGTTTGCTGGCCATGACGGCCAGGCTGTCCAACAGCTCGGGGTCGACGACCAGCGTCATCCGGATTTTCGCGGCGGCGACGAGCTCGGCCGCCTGCAGCGCCCGGTACAGCCGGCCGCCCGGCGAGACGGAGGCTTTGAGCAGATCGTCGGTGAACACGGTGTCGCTGATCGTGCGGTGCGGGCGGTCGATGAGCGGCCAGACCCAGCTGACCTGCACGGGTTGGGGCTTCTGCAGCAGCGCCGGGACGAGGATCTGGGTTCGTCCGACCTCGGCGAAGCCGTCGTCCGGGCTGGTCTCGGCCTGCACGACTAGGGCGTAGGGGTACACGCTCTCGACGCAGAGGCACATCTTCTGCGCGCTCGCGTCCGTCACATAGGTGACGACGATCGAGGTGTGGGCCAGCAGCGGCTTGCGCTGGTCCTGGTCGTTCGAGGAGGCCAGGTTGGTGGTCGGCGGCGGGTCGGCGATCGCGGCGTCCAGGGCGCTCTGGGTGTGCAGGTCAGCGCCACGCTCCAAACCGACCGCGAAATCGGTGTAGTCGGTATCGCCGGTGTTCGTGATGGTGGCCGTGAACTTGACCGGCGCGGTGAGGTCGGTGGCGTCCGGGCTGCGGGGCGTCATCGAGTCGAGGGTGACGGTCACCGGCCCGGCGCTGCTGCTCGTCGCGGCGGCGGCGGGACTGCTGGGGCTCAGCAGGAGCGTGGAGAACGCCCCGAGCAGCAGAACGAGCATGGCTGCGCCCAGTCGGTGAGCGCGCCTCACTGCCCGGCCGCCAGCAATCTGTTCGCGGCTACGAGCAGGTCGCGTTCGTCAGAGTAGGCCAGCTTGTCGGCGATGTCCGGCAACGGCACCCAGGCGACCTCGGTCACCTCGACGTCGGAGTCCGACAACTGGCCGCCGACCGCTCGCAGCAGGAAGTGGTGGACCGTCTTGTGGACGCGTCGTCCGTCGGCGATGAACCAGAAGTCGATCGTCCCCAGCTCGCCGACGATGGTCCCCTCGATTCCGGTCTCCTCTGCAACCTCGCGCACGGCCGCTTGCTCGGCCGTCTCGCCGCCCTCTAGGTGCCCCTTGGGCAGCGACCAGAGCAGCTGCCCACGCCGGTTTGTGCGTCCGATCAGGGCGCCGGCCGGGACCGACCCGGACAAGTCCAGGACCAGGCCGCCGGCGCTGGTCTCATCAACCCGGGGAAGCCGCGGTCGCCGGGTGGTCGACGCGCGGGACATGGGCCGATGCTACCCACCGGATCAGTAGGCTTCCGCGATGTGACAGGCAACCCGGGCGATTTGGTGCCCATTCCACTTCCCGCGCGTCGACTGGGCGAGCTGTTCGGCGACGCCGGCCATCAGCTGTACCTGGTCGGCGGCCCGGTGCGCGACGCCTTGATGGGTCGGCCCATCAACGATCTCGATTTCGCGACCGATCTGCCGCCGGAACAGGTCCTGGAATTGCTGGCGGACGCGGCCACCGCGACCTGGACGACCGGCATCGAATTCGGCACCGTCGGGGTCCAGATCGCTGGCGAACCGTGCGAGATCACGACTTTCCGCGCCGATCGGTATAACCGGGTGACCCGTCACCCCGAGGTCGTGTTCGGCGACAACATCGACGACGACCTCAAGCGCCGCGACTTCACGATGAACGCGATGGCGGTCTCGGTGATCGACCGGTCCTTTCACGACCCATTCGCCGGGTTGGCTGACCTGGCCCGCGGCGTGCTTCAGACGCCGGCGCCGCCGGTCGAGTCGTTCTCCGACGACCCGCTGCGGATGCTGCGGGCGGCCCGATTCGTCTCCCAGCTCGGGGTGAGCGTCGATCCGCAGGTGCTGGCCGTGATGACCGAGCTGGCCCCGCAGATCGAGCGCATCACCGCCGAGCGGGTGCAGCTCGAGCTGAACAAGCTGCTGCTCGGCGCGTTTCCGAGGCGAGGCCTGGAGGTTTTAGTCGACACCGGGCTCGCGGGGTTCGTGCTGCCTGAGGTGGCGGCGCTGCGGATGACGACCGACGAGCACGGCCAGCACAAGGACGTCTACGCCCACACCCTGCAGGTGCTGGAGCAGGCGATTGAATTAGAGGGCGCTGACGGTCCCGACCTCGTGCTGCGCTGGGCGGCGCTGCTGCACGACATCGGCAAGCCGGACACCCGGCGGTTCGTCTCCGGCGGTGTCACCTTCCACCACCACGAGGTGGTCGGATCGCGGCTGGCCAAGGCGCGGTTGAAGGCGTTGAAGTTCCCCAAGGACGATGTCGAGGACATCTCGCGGCTGGTGTTCCTGCACCTGCGGTTCTACGGCTACGGCCGCGGCGAGTGGACTGACTCGGCGGTCCGGCGGTACGTGACGGACGCCGGTCCGTTGCTCGATCGGCTGCACAAGCTCGTCCGCTCGGACACCACGACGCGGAACAAGCGCAAGGCGGCGACCTTAGCGGCCACCTATGACCATCTCGAGGAGCGGATCGCGCGGCTGCGCGAGCAGGAGGAGCTCGACGCGATCCGGCCGGACCTGGACGGCACCGAGATCATGCAGATCCTTGACATCGGACCGGGTCCGTTGGTCGGACGGGCCTACAAGCACCTGCTCGAGCTGAGGATGGAGCACGGGCCGCTAGGTCGGGAGCGGGCCACGGCCGAGCTCAAACAATGGCACGCCGCGAACGGCGGCTGACCCGGCCGGCTTTGCCGCCGCCTCGCTCGTCGGGCTTGTCCAAGTCTCGGCTGTAGAAGTAGGCGAGGCCGACGACCACGTAGGCCGCCCCGATGGCCATCACGGCGATCGGGGACTTGCCGTCCTCGGGCAGCAGCAGGGCCGTGACGACAGCCGCGGAGACGAACAGCAGGTTGAACAAGGTGTCGTATAGCGAGAACACCCGACCCCGGTAGTCGTCGGCGATGCGTTGGGCGACCAGCGTGTCCACGCAGATCTTGATGCCCTGGCCGACGAACCCGAGGATCGCCGCCGCCGGCAGGTAGGCCTGCATCTGGAACTGCAGGCCGAGCGCCCATTCGGTGAGGCCGGCGAAGATCAGCAGCCCGGCCGACCACTTGACGAAGCCGAACCGCCGGCTGGCCCACGGGGTGATCAAGGCGGCCAGGCCGCCGCCGACCGCGATGGCGGTGACCACCTGGGCCAGGCCGCCCAGGCCGGCGCGGAAGAACCCCTCCTGGTGGAAGTAATTGCGGTAGAGCAGCAGCGTGGTGATCGTGGTGATCCCGTAGGCGAAGCGATGGACGGAGATGACCAGGAAGGCGCGGACGATGACCGGTTGGTCGCGCACGTGCTGGGCGCCGGCGACTAGGCCGGCGACCACGTTGCGCACCGACTCGCGGCTGCAGCGGGTGTCGTCATCTGGCCCGAGCTCGGTGGTCGAGAAGCGCCGCGCGCGCAGGCCGGCGATCAGGTAGGCCACCGCGGCGCCGCTGGCGACGACCGCCGTGCCGGTGTTCCCGCCGCCGCCAACGGTGCGCAGGCCGATGGCGGCCCCGCCGCCGATGGCGGTGACAATCGCCCCGGCGGTCGTGGACAGCGCATTCGCGGTGACCAGCCGCCCCGGATCTATCACGTGCGGCAGCGAAGCCGACAGGGCCGACAAAACGAACCGGTTGACCGAGATGACTAGCAGGGCGCTTAGGTAGAAGAGCTGCCCGTCGACGCCGGAGGCGATCTCGAGGGCGACCCCGCAGACCAGCAAGGCGCGCAGCAGGTTGGCCCCGATCAGCACCCGCTGGCGCCACCAGCGGTCGATCAGCACGCCGGCGAACGGGCCGAGGAAGGAGTAGGGCAGCAGCAGGATGGCGAAGCCGATGGCGATGTCGGACGCCTTCGCCTGGTGCTCCGGATTGAACAGCACCGCGCCGGCCAGCGAGGCCTGGAAGACGCCGTCGGCGAACTGGCCGAACATCCGCACCGACAGCAGCAACCGCAGATCGGGGAGCGCGAGCAGGTGTCGAGCGCTATGTCCGTCCGGCCGGGCCGCGCTGACGTCGGGGCCAGCGGGTATAACGGTGCTTGCGTCGTCGAGAAGTTCTGGGCCCGCTTCCGAAGGCCGCGGCACCGTCAATGCGGCGGCGCTCGGTTTCACGTATTCGCTTGCGGGCACAGTCCGAAGGTAGTCCCGAAATATTAACGCGGGTGCAGGATAGAGCTGTCAGTTTGTTTAACGGCCGTGGATCGGAGTGTGCTGATGGCTGACGAGCTGGGAGGAGAAAGCGGGAAATTTGAGAATTTCTCCGCTCTGCGCCAATTGCCGCCGGCGGCCCACCGCCTGCTGATCGCGGCCCCGTCCCTGACTGATCCGGAGTTCTTCCGCACCGTCGTGTTCCTCGTCGAACACGACGAAACCGGGACGGTCGGCGTGATCATCAATCGGCCCTCGCACACTCCGGTCGGCCAGATTCTGCCCGATTGGCAGGACGTCATGAGCGATCCGGCCGTGGTCTTCAACGGCGGCCCGGTCCAGCGCGACGGGGCCTTGGGGCTCGGCCGGCTGGCCGGCGCGACCGATGCCGGCAACGGCTTGCGCGCGGTCAGCGGTGGCCTCGCCCTGGTGGACCTGGACGCCGAGCCGTCCGAGGTTGCCGTGGGCGCCGCCAGCCTGCGGGTTTACGCCGGCCACTCGGGCTGGGGCAACGGGCAGTTGGAGCAGGAGATTGCCGACGGATCCTGGTACGTGGTGACCGGTGGCCTCGACGATGTGTTCTCCCGCCGTCCCGGGATGCTGTGGCGGGCGGTTCTGCGCCGTCAGCCGGCGCCGCTGTCACTGCTCTCGACGTACCCGGTCGACGTCGGCCTCAACTGAAAAAAAAACCCGCGTTTTGCTGTAAAGCGTCGCGGCTACTGGCCAGTAACCGGGCGGCTCTACAGCAAAACGCGGGTGGGGCGCTTAGCGCTCGACGGTGCCGTCGATGAAGGCCTGCACCTGGGCGCGAGCCTTCTCGTCGTCGTACTGGACCGGCGGGGACTTCATGAAGTAGGACGAGGCGGACAGGATCGGGCCGCCGATGCCCCGGTCCTTGGCGATCTTCGCGGCGCGCAGGGCGTCGATGATGATGCCGGCCGAGTTGGGGGAGTCCCAGACCTCGAGTTTGTACTCCAGGTTGAGCGGCACCTCGCCGAACGCGCGACCCTCCAGGCGGACGTAGGCCCACTTGCGGTCATCAAGCCACTGGACGTAGTCCGAAGGGCCGATGTGGACGTTGCGGTCAGAGATCTTGCCGGCCAGCGGGCCGGTCAGGTTGGAGGTGACCGACTGGGTCTTGGAGATCTTCTTGGACTCCAGGCGCTCGCGCTCGAGCATGTTCTTGAAGTCCATGTTGCCGCCGACGTTGAGCTGGTAGGTGCGGTCGAGCACCACGCCGCGGTCTTCGAACAGCTTGGCCATCACGCGGTGGGTGATGGTCGCGCCGACCTGGGACTTGATGTCGTCGCCGATGATCGGGACGCCCGCGTCCTCGAACTTCTTGGCCCACTCCGGCGTGCCGGCGATGAACACCGGCAGCGCGTTGACGAAGGCCACGTTGGCGTCGATCGCGCACTGGGCGTAGAACTTCGCGGCGGCTTCCGAGCCGACCGGCAAGTAGCAGATCAGGACGTCGACGGCGTTGTCCTTGAGGGCCTTGACCACGTCGACCGGAGTCTCGTCCGACTCCTCGATCGTCTCGCGGTAGTACTTGCCCAGGCCGTCGAGGGTGTGGCCCCGCTGAACCGGCACGTCGAGCGGCGGCACGTCCGCGATCTTGATGGTGTTGTTCTCCGAGGCGACGATGGCCTCGGACAGATCGCGGCCGACCTTCTTGGCGTCGACGTCGAAGGCGAGCACGAAGTCGATGTCGCTGACGTGGTACGGGCCGAACTTGACGTGCATGAGACCCGGAACGGAACCCGTCGGGTCGGCGTCACGGTAGAACTGGACGCCCTGGACGAGTGACGCGGAGCAGTTTCCGACGCCGACGATGCCCACGCGAATCCGACCGGCGGCCGACGTTGCGTTTTGCGAACCCATCGGGTTCCTCCTTGTTGTCTGGCTGCTTGTGACAGCTTTCTGTGGACTCACCCCGGGGGACGAGGTCTTGCGTATTTGGTGGCCGGCGAATTGGTCGCTCGTCGGCCGCGCTTGCTAGGTCTTGCGCTCGCTCTCGATCAGCTCGGTGAGCCACCGAACCTCGCGGTCCGCCGACTCGAGTCCGTGCTCCTGCAACTGCAGGGTGTAACGATCCATGCGGGCGCGAGTGCGGGTCAGCGAGGCCCGCATGCCGTCGGCTTGCTCGGTCATCCGCTGCCGCCGACCCTCGAGGATCTGCAGCCGGATGTCGGATCGGGTCTGGGCGAAGAACGCCAGCCGAGTGCCGAAGCCCTCGTCGTCGTAGGCCTCGGGACCCACCTCGGCCAGCAGCGTCGCGAAGTGCTCCTTGCCCTCGGCGGTGAGTTTGTAGACCCGCTTGCCGCGCTTGGAGCGGGCGGCGAAACCGGCCGTGGCTGGCGGGTCGGCGATCGGCGCTTCCTCGTCGATCCAGCCCGCTTCGGCCAACCGGCGCAAGGTGGGATAGAGCGAACCGTAGCTAAAGGCCCGAAAAGCGCCGAGCAGGCTGGCTAGCCGTTTGCGGAGTTCATAACCGTGCATGGGCGACTCGTTGAGCAACCCCAGGACGGCGATCTCGAGCATGAGCTAACCCACTCCCTTCAGCGACACCTGAGCGCACGTGTCGCCGCGATGTATCGCAACGATACATCAGGATGAGCGGTTCCGCCGCCCTGCCGCGCCGCCTCCCGCGCCGCCGCGTCGACGGCTGAGCTGAGCGTCCGGTGAGCCGCTCTGACCGGTCACCCAGTTTTCACCCGTACCCTCAGCGAAAGCGACCGACGCCGCTCGGTGACTACCGCCCGACGACCCGCCGTCGGAGTCAAGGCAAGACAGCCCGCGACAGAAGGAGTTGGTCCGTGCCAGACGAGGTCCGTCCTGGACAGCCTCCCCGTCGGCCCAGTGGCCACAACGCGACGAACGCTCCGAAGCCAGGAGTCGGCCGGCGGCGAGCCGGCGGCGCGGCAACCGCTGGCGGGGCGGCAACCGCGGGTGGCGCGGCCCCGAAGGGCTGGTGGCGAAAGCGTCGCGCGGTCAAGAAGCGCCGCCTGGCCAAGATGAGCCGCAAGCGGCGCGTCGCTCGGCGCATCGGGCTGATCCTCACCTGGTTGCTCGGCCTGTTCGCGGTGCTGGTCACCGTCTCGGCGGTGGCGATCTACCAGTTCGTCGACGTACCGAGCCCGGAATCCCTCGTCACCAATCAGTTGGCGACCCTCACCTACGCCGACGGCTCCACCATCGCCACCGTGGGCTCGGAGAACCGGGTCAGCGTCCCGCTCTCGCAGGTCCCGGTGCCGGTGCGGGACGCGGTCATCGCCGCCGAGGACCGTGGCTTCTACTCCGAACCGGGTATCTCGGTCCGGGGCACGCTGCGCGCGGCGGTCAACGACCTCAAGGGCGGCTCGGCCCAGGGCGGCTCGACGATCACCCAGCAGTACGTCAAGAACGCCTACCTCAACTCCGACCAGACGCTGACCCGCAAGCTCAAAGAAGCGGCGATCTCGCTCAAGCTGAGCCGGGAGTACTCCAAGGACGAGATCCTCGAGGACTACCTGAACACCATTTACTTCGGCCGGGGCGCCTACGGCATCGAGGCCGCCTCTGAGGCCTACTTCGGGATCTCGGTCGACAAGTTGAGCGTGGCCCAGGGCGCGCTGCTGGCCGCGGTCATCAAATCGCCTGAGTATTACGACCCCCGGATCACACCGGCCGCGTCCAAAGACCGCTGGACGTACGTGGTCGATGGCATGGTCTCGACCGGCAAGCTGACCCAAGCCGCCCGCGACGCGCTGAAGTTCCCGACCACGATCAAGCCGGCTGCCACCTCGTCCGCGTTGGACGGGCCGATGGGGTTGGTCTGGACCCAGGTCAAGGCCGAACTGGCCTCGGACGGGATTGACGCCTCCGAGATCAACACCCGGGGCCTGAAGATCCAGACGACGATCGACAAGACGGCCGAGAACGCGGCGATCAGCGCGATCGGCCAGACCTATTCGAACTTGCAGTCCTTCCAGAAGAACCTGCGGCCGGCGCTGACCGCCGTGAACCCGGCCAGCGGCGCGGTGGTCGCTTACTACGGAGGCTCGAACGGCACCGGGCTGGACTACGCCCAGTCCTGGCGACCGCCCGGCTCCTCGTTCAAGCCCTACGTGACGGCGACGGCGCTCACCCAGAACCTGGCCGGGAAGACGCCGGCTTACAACATCCAGTCGGTCTTCAACGGCGCCTCGCCGCAGACCATCGACGGCCAGCCGTTCGAGAACGACCCGACTGACCCGTCGTCCGGGTCCTACAGCCTGACCCAGGCCACGACGCTTTCCCTGAACACGGTCTTCGGCAAGCTGACGTCGTTGGTCGGGGCTCAAAACGTCGTCGACACGGCGCACGCGATGGGCATCCCGACCACCCAGACCAGCACCGGCCCCGACCCGGGCGCCAAGACCTTGGTGTCGGCGGCGGGCACCACCGACGACTACGTCGGCATCGGCAACTATCCGGTGCGGGTCCTAGACCAGGCGGTCGGTTACGCGACGCTCGCTGACGGTGGCCTCTATCGGCCGAGTTACTTCGTGTCCAAGGTGACCGACGCCAAGGGCAACGTGATCTTCCAGCACGAGGACAACGCGAAGCGGGTGCTCGACCCCAAGGTCGCCAACGACACCACGCTGGCCATGGAGAAGGTCGCTCCGACCTCTGGCTTGGCGCTTTTCGACAACCGGACGGTCGCCGCCAAGACCGGCACGGTCGGCATTCAGAACACCGGTGACTCTTCCGACGGTTGGACGGTCGGCTTCACCCCGCAGATCAGCGTGTCGTCCTGGGTCGGCTCGGACAAGGTGGAGCCGATCTACAACAGCGACCACAGCTCGGAATACGGCCGCGACCTGGCCGGCAACGCCTGGAAGCTGTTCATGGACTCTTATCTGCAGAACACGACGGCCGCCGCGATGCCGACGACCCAGGAGATTTACCAGGGCACCAGCGGGCCTCCAGTCAGCGCGACGCCGACCCCGAGCAAGACGTCGACCGCACCGTCGAGCGCCGCTCCCACTCCGACCCCGACTCCGACGCCCACGCCGTCGGCAACGCCGAGCGCGCCGCCGTCATCGTCCGCGCCGCCTTCGTCTTCCGCGCCACCGACCAGCAGCGCGGCGACGACGACGACCTCGGCTCCGACCTCATCGGCTGCTGCGACCACCACCACGACTACCAAGCCGGCAGTGCCGGTTGTCCCGGTCGGCGGCGGCTGACGCTGAGATCAGGCCCGCATAGGCTGGCATGACGGCAACAACGCTGATGAGGATCGGGAACACGACGACCCAGTCAAGGTGGCCGAGCGTGCCTCGGTCTGCTTCGACCGCGATCTTAATCAGTCCAATCCAGCAGATGAATGCGACCGCCCAGGCGATCGGTAGACCGCGGGCGAGCCAGATCTGTCGCAGGACGGCTTGCCGGGCGCCGCTGCTCGGCGGGTGATCGGCGCTCTTTGGGGCCGGGTCGATGTGAGTGATATCCGCCGCGCTCCGCAGGACGCCCAGTAGGACAGGGAGCAGTCCATCCGCGGGCCGGCGATCGCGATCTCCGCCTACTAGCCGAAATGCGATCCGGTCGAGGTTTAGGAACTGTGTTTGTGCAATATGGAGTCTTGCCGCGACTGCGCTGGGAAGACCGGCATGCCAACCTATGCGGATGGCCGTTGGCTCCAGGTTGATAGCCAGTTTGCGTATCTGAGTACGCAGAACGACAGCGGAGGGTTCGCTCTCCGCAAGCCCACTCGCGGTGTCTGCGGCTACT
>JAOPUY010000035.1 GCA_025963265.1 Frankiales bacterium
CAACACCGATTCGGCCGGCAACTCCTACGGCTGTCACGAGAATTTCCTGGTCGCCCGGCACGGCGAGTTCAGCCGGATGGCCGACATCCTCATCCCGTTCCTGGTCACCCGGCAGCTGATCTGCGGCGCCGGCAAAGTGCTGCAGACCCCGCGCGGCGCGGTGTTCTGCCTGTCCCAGCGGGCCGAGCACATCTGGGAGGGCGTCTCCTCGGCGACCACCCGCTCGCGCCCCATCATCAACACCCGGGACGAGCCGCACGCCGACGCCGAGCGGTACCGCCGACTGCACGTCATCGTCGGCGACTCGAACATGAACGAGTGCACCACGCTGCTCAAGGTCGGCAGCGCGGACTTGGTCCTGCGCATGATGGAGCAGGGCATCACGTTCAAGGACCTGACTCTGGAGAACCCGATCCGGGCCATCCGCGAGATCAGCCACGACCTCACCGGGACCCGGCCGATCAAGCTGGCCAACGGCCGCATGTCGAGCGCGGGCGAGATCCAGCGGGACTACTACGAGAAGGCCCGCGCTTTCGTCGACACCGCTGGCACCGACCCGGTCACCGAGCAGGTGCTCGATCTGTGGGGACGGACGCTGAAAGCCGTTGAATCGGGCGACCTCTCGCTCATCGACCGCGAGATCGACTGGGCCACCAAGTACCAGCTGGTGGAGCGCTACCGGGCCAAGCACGACTTGCCGCTGTCGGCGCCGAGGATTGCCCAGCTGGACTTGACCTACCACGACATCCGCCGCGACCGCGGGCTGTTCTACCTCCTGCAGAACAGCGGCGCCGTCAATCGGGTCACCACCGATCTGGCCATCTACGAGGGCAAGAACGTGCCGCCCCAGACGACCCGGGCCAAGCTGCGCGGCGAGTTCATCAAGCGGGCGCAAGAGACGCGGCGGGACTTCACCGTCGACTGGGTCCACTTGAAGCTGAACGACCAGGCCCAGCGCACCGTGCTGTGCAAGGATCCGTTCCGCTCGGTGGACGACCGGGTCGACAAGCTCATCGCCTCGATGTGATGCCGCACCCGCCCGCCGGCGGCCGCGCGCCGCAGCGCCGATGGATGCTCGGCAATGAGCAGCGCGCCCAGTAAGCAGCGAAAGCGGGGTGGTGTCCGGGATTCGGTCGCGCGTCGCCTACCGTTCTCAGACATGGCGGCCCGGCGACAGCAACGACTGGTGAGTCTGGTCCTCTGCCTGTTGTCGACCCGGCAGTTCATCACCGCCGAGCGGATTCGCGACACGGTCGAGGGTTATGAGGTCTCAGCCGACTCCAGCAACCCCGACGAGGCGTTCAAGCGAAGCTTCGAACGGGACAAGGCCGAGCTGCGCGAGCTGGGAATCCCGCTGGAGACCGGTCGAAACTCGGTCTTTGACACCGAGGACGGCTATCGCATCGCGCGCAAAGACTTCGAGCTGCCGCCGATCTCTTTCGCCGCCGACGAGGCGGCCGCGGTCGGTCTGGCCGCCCGGCTGTGGAGCACCGCCTCGCTGGCCAGCGAGGCGCGGACGGCGCTGATCAAGCTGCGCGCGGCCGGCGTGGAGATCGACGAGCCCCTGGGCGCGGACGCGTTGCCGCCGCTGCCGGCCAATGAACCGGCGCTACCCGATCTGCTGGCCGCCGTGTCCGGTCAGCGGGTGGTGCAGTTCTCCCATCGCAAACCGCGGGCCGACGTCTCCGACCAGCGCACCGTCGAACCGTGGGGCGTGCTCTCCTGGCGCGGCCGCTGGTACGTCGTGGGTCACGATCGCAAGCGCGGCGAGGTGCGCAGCTTCCGGCTGGACCGCATCGACGGCGCGGTGAAGACCCTGACCGAGCCGGCCGCGACCACGCGTCCGGCCGATTTGAACATGCTCGAACTGGTGCGGGGCGCGAACCAACAGGTCGGCGAGGTGGCCTCCGTCCGAGTGAAGCAGAACCGAGGCGGTCAGTTGCGGCGGCTGGCCCGCACGAGTGAGCCGGCCGGCGACGGCGCGGACCTGCTGGCCATCGAGTTTCGCGACACCGGTTGGCTGGCGGCGCTGATCGCCGCCGGCGGAACCGACGCGGTCGTGATCAGCCCGCCAGAGCTGGTCACCGCGGTCGTGCGGTTGCTGCAATCGGCCAGCGGAGGCGAGCAGTGAGCACCGACACCGGCGACAAGCTGACCCGGCTGCTGGCGTTGGTGCCCTACGTCCTCTCGCAGGGGACGGCGTCCATCAGCGATACCGCCGCCACCTTCGGCATCTCCGAGGACCAACTGCGCAAGGAGTTGGAGATGCTCTGGCTGTGCGGGCGCAGCTCCGGCCCGGAAGATCTCATCGACCTGATGTTCTCCGAGGACACCGTCTCGGTCACGTACGACGGCGGCCTGAGCCGCCCGTTGAAGCTGACCTCCACCGAGGCGATGACCCTCGCGGTGGCCTTGCGCACGCTGACCGATATGCCCGGTGCGACGCAGAGCGGGGCCGCTGAGCGGGCGCTGGCCAAGATCGAGACGGCGGCCGGGCAGCATCTGGACACCACGGCGGTCGACATCCGGCTGGCCGCTCAGGATCGCTGGGTCAACCTCGCGCAACGGGCGCTCACCGAGGGCCGAGCGGTCGATCTGCGCTACTACACGGCCGCGCGGGACGAGACGACCCAGCGGGTGATCGATCCGGTCCAGCTGTTCACGGTCGACGGCGTGACCTACCTGGAGGCCTGGTGCCGCCGGGCCGAGGGTATGCGCAGCTTTCGGCTGGACCGCTTCGAGGACGCCCGCCTGCTGGACGAGCGCTCGGTGATCCCCGAGGGAATCTCGCCCAAGAACGTCGCCGACGGCGTCTACCGGCCCGCGCCGGAACACCTGTTGGTCGAGCTGCGCCTCGGTCCCGGCTGGGAGTGGGTCGGCGAGTACTACCCGTGCGAGTCGATGGAGAACGGCTCCGACGGCGTCCGGGTCAGCCTCCGGGTGGCCGATCCGGCCTGGGTGGCGGCGCTGGTGCGCCGATCCGGCGGCGCGGTCTCGGTGCTGGCCCCGGATTGGTTGAGCCGGGACGTCCAATCCGATGCCCGCGCGGCGTTGAACAACTATCGGTGAGGACGAGCGTTCTCTCACAGCGAAGCGGTAACGCGCAGACAGTAGGCTCTTGAGCATGCAGGGGTGGGTCGTGGGTGGCGCCTGGTTGTTCGCTGTGCTCTTCGCGGCCGTCCTGTTCGGCTTCACGGCCTACGAGCTCAGCTGGAAGGCCCGGCGGCTGCAGGCCGACCGAGCGAAGCTGGAGACGCTGTTGGGCCGAGTCGCCGTGACCGGCGCCGAGCTGCAGGCCAGCGGCGAACGGGCCCGCGACCTCTCAGCTCGGCTGGCCAGCCCGGCCGGCGAGCCGGCGACGGGCTGAGCGGCATGGTCGCGATCCGGAAGAAGAAAGACGACGAGGGACGGATGTCCGTCCTCGATCACCTGCGTGAGCTGCGACGCCGGTTGCTGCTGGTCATGGTGATCGTGGCCCTCGGCGCGGTGATCGGCTGGGTGCTGTACGACCAGATCCTGACCATCATCAAAGACCCCTATTGCAACGTGCCCTTCCAGCACCGGCTAGGCGCGACCAACCAGAGCCGCAGTCAGTGCAACCTGATCTTCCGCGGCCCGCTCGACGGCTTCACCGTCCGCTTGAAGGTCTCGGTGGTCGCGGGCGCGATCATCACCGCGCCGCTCTGGCTTTATCAGCTGTGGGCCTTCGTCACCCCCGGCCTGCGCAAGAACGAGCGCCGCTGGACGATCGGGTTCGTGCTCACCTCGACGGTGCTGTTCGCCGCCGGCATGGCGTTGGCCTACCTGACGTTGTCCAAGGGCCTGGATGTGCTGATCACCTCGGCCGGGCATGGCGTGCAAGCGTCGTTGGACGTGAACTACTACATCACCTTCGTGATCTTGATGTTGGTGATCTTCGGGGCGTCCTTCGAGCTGCCGTTGCTGATCGTGATGCTCAACCTGGTGCGGATCTTGCCGTTCAGCGTGCTCAAGCGCAGTCAGCGGCTCGGCATCTTCCTGATCTTCGTCTTCGCCGCCATCGCCACGCCCTCGACCGACCCGTTCACGATGACCGCGATGGCCGTCCCGATGTGCGTCCTGTTCGAGGCGGCCGTGCTGTTCGCCTTCTTCAACGACCGCCGCCGGGCCCGTCGGGCGCTGGCCGAGGAGCAGGTCGAGCTGCCCGACGACGTCATCTCCAAGGTCGACCCGATTCCCGAGCCGCTGCCGGCGCGCACGCCGACGCCGGCCAGCACCTGGACCGACGACCTGCCCTAACCGCCCATGGGGTTAGCTCACTGGCTGATGTAGCTCTCCAATTGCTGCCGGTCGGCCTCGAGCTGGCGGATGCGGGCCGCGACCACGTCGCCGATCGACACGATGCCGGCGAGCTCGCCGCCCTGGACCACCGGAAGGTGGCGGAAGCGCCGATCGGTCATGAGGCGGGCGATCTCTTCCAAGCCGTCCGCGGGGGAGCAGCTCACCACCGGCGGGGTCATGATCTGCCCGACCGGAGCCGCCATCGCGGCGGCGCCCCGCGAGCTCAGGGCGTGGACGACATCGCGCTCCGACACGATGCCCTCGATGGAGCGCCGCTCGGGCCGCCCGCCCAGCACGACCAGCGCGCCGACTCGCTGCTCGGACAGCACCTCGACAAGCCGAGCGACGCTCTCCTCGGCGGTGATGGTCGCGACCGCGGATCCCTTGTGCTTGAGCAGATCTGAGATGTTCATGCTCGCCTCCATGCGGGTTGAGATCGTCAGAACGGGCTGACCTGGCCACGCTAGCAGTGTTTTAGCTCACAGGCTCGTCGGTTCGCGGCCACGCCGTAGGCTGGGTCTATGGCTTCGCCCGCGGAACGCTTTTCCCAGGCTCGAGACCGAACCAGTTACCCGATCCTGACCGAATTCCGGGCGGAGTACAGCTTCGAACTCGATGATTTCCAGCTTCAGGCCGGCCGGGCGCTCGAGGACGGGTACGGAGTGCTCGTCTGCGCTCCGACCGGCGCCGGCAAGACGGTGGTCGGCGAGTTCGCCATCCACCTGGCTCTGGCCCAAGGTCTGAAGTGCTTCTACACCACGCCGATCAAGGCGCTGTCGAACCAGAAGTACAACGACCTGGTCGCTCGGCACGGGGCGGCCGCGGTGGGCCTGCTGACCGGTGACAACGCCATCAACCCGCACGCCTCGATCGTGGTCATGACCACCGAGGTGCTGCGCAACATGCTCTACGTCGGCAGCACCTCGCTCACCGGCCTCGGCTACGTCGTTATGGACGAGGTGCACTACCTCGGCGACCGCTTCCGCGGCGCGGTCTGGGAGGAGGTCATCATCCACCTGCCCGACGCGGTCCGGCTGGTCTCGCTGTCGGCGACCGTGTCCAACTCCGAGGAGTTCGGCGACTGGCTGGTCGAGGTCCGCGGCGACACCAAGGTGATCGTCCACGAGCAGCGGCCGGTCCCGCTCTGGCAGCACATGCTGGTCGGCAACCGACTGTTCGACCTGTTCGCCAGTGAGCCCAGCGAGGGCCCCGGCACCCCTGAAGTCGGCGCCGGCGAGGCCGCGGTCGGCAAGAAGGTGTGGGTCGACCCCGACCTGCGTCGCTACATTCGCGAGCGAATGCGGGTCGACGAGCTGACCGACCGCTCGCGGTCCGCCCACAGCCGCTCGCGCGATCGGACTCGTAGCCACGGCGTGCGCTGGCGGCCGCCCTACCGCTCGGACGTGATCGCCCGGCTGGACCGCGAAGGCCTGCTGCCGGCGATCACCTTCATCTTCAGCCGCGCCGGCTGCGACGCGGCCGTCAAACAATGCGTCTCGGCCGGCGTGCGGCTGACCACCGACGAGGAACGGCAGGAGATCCGCGCGGTCGCCGAGGAGCGGACCGCGTCGCTGGCGCCGGACGACCTCGACGTCCTCGGTTACTGGGAGTGGCTCGAGGGCCTGCAGCGCGGCGTCGCCGCCCACCACGCCGGGATGATCCCCGCGTTCAAGGAGGCGGTCGAGGAGCTCTTCGTCCGCGGCCTGGTCCGGATGGTGTTCGCCACTGAGACCTTGGCCCTGGGGATCAACATGCCGGCCCGAACGGTGCTGCTCGAGCGGTTGGTGAAGTTCAACGGCGAGGGCCACGTCGACCTGACCGCGGGGGAGTACACCCAGCTGACCGGTCGAGCCGGTCGGCGCGGAATCGACATCGAGGGTCACGCCGTCGTCCTCTGGAGCCCGGAGGTCGATCCGGAGCAGGTCGCTGGACTGGCCTCGACCCGGACCTACCCGCTGCGATCCTCCTTTCGCCCGTCCTACAACATGGCGATCAACCTGGTCTCCCAAGTCGGACGGGCCAACGCCCGCCAGCTGCTCGAGTCCTCCTTCGCCCAGTTCCAGGCCGATCGCTCGGTCGTCGGGATCCACCGCCAGGTGACCCGCAATGAGCAGGCCTTGGCCGACCTGCGCAAGCGGATGTCGTGCCACTTGGGCGACTTCGCCGAGTACGGCGCGCTGCGTCAGCGCATCAAGGACCGCGAGTCCGAGCTGTCCCGCGACGGCGCGTCGCAACGCCGGGCCACCGTCGCCCAATCGCTGGACGCGCTGGCGGTCGGCGACGTGGTGCGCGTGCCGGCCGGCCGGCGGGCGGGCCTGGCCGTCATCCTGGACCCCGGCACGTCGCCGATCGCCGACGCCCGGCCGATGGTCATGACGCTCGACA
>JAOPUY010000051.1 GCA_025963265.1 Frankiales bacterium
AGCCGGGGTGGGCAAGGGTTAGAGGGTGGGGCCTTCGGTGCGGAGTTTGTCTACTTCGGCCATGGCCTCGCGGAGTCCGGCTAGCCACTCCTCGGTGTGTTGGCCGACGAGGTTGACCGCCCAGGCGAGCGCTTCGGATCGGGATCGGGCTACGCCAGCGTCGACGAGCGTGTCCAAAACCTGCCGCTCGGGCTGCCGCAATCGGGTCATCACCGGCACGGATAGGTTGCTGAACAACTGGGTGTCCTCGCCGATTCGCACGCCCCAGGCGACCTTGCGCCCGTAGCGGGCCTCGGCCTCGTTGGCGATATGCATGCGTTCGCCGCGCGTCTCCTCCCGGAAACGGCTGATTCGGCCGGCGGCCGCAGCGGCTTGAGCCTCCGGCGCCACCTCGGCGACCGGCGCTAACTCGCCGACGACCACGATCTCCTCGCGGTCGACGCTGACCGAGGCCGGTCCGGTGAACCAATCGGCCGGCAGCCGGCCGGTGAACCAGGCGCTCGCGTCGTCAGTCGAGGGCAGATCGGCCTGCTGCCAACCGCCCGGCCGTCCGAAACCGCGCCCGGGGTGCATGCCTCGGCGACCGCGCGGGCCACCAGGACCGCCGCGGCTCTCCTCGCCAGGGCCCTCGGCTGGGCCGCCGCTTCCGCGACCGCCTCTTCCGTGGGGACCACGTCGGCGGGGACCGCTGCCGGGGATGGAACTTTCGTCAAATGGGCTCTGCGGCCCGTCAGAATTGCTGAACATGGAATTCTCCTTCAGTCGTGCTCATGTCTGATTACATGATTACACCGTTACAAGTAATCGTCAACGGGATTCATTCCGCGCGCGTCCAGACCGCGGAGGGCCCCGCCGCCTAGGCTGGGCAGATGCCGCAGCCGCCCCCGTCCGCCGCCAGCCAGCGACCGGGCCGGCTGGCGCAGTTCGGCGCGACCATCTTCGGCGAGATGTCCGCTCTGGCCGGGGCGACCGGCAGCATCAACCTCGGGCAGGGCTTTCCGGACACCGACGGGCCGAGTTGGATCCTGGCTGAGGCCAGCCGGGCCATCCTGGACGGCCGTGGGAATCAGTACCCGCCGGCCCTCGGCATCCCCGAGCTCCGGCAGGCCATCGCCGATCACCAGCAGAGTTACTACGGCTTGCGGTTCGACCCCGGCTCGGAGGTGCTGGTCACCGTGGGCGCGACGGAGGCCATCGCGGCGGCCATCCTCGGCTTGACCGAGCCCGGCGACGAGGTCGTGGTCTTTGAGCCCTACTACGACTCCTATGCGGCCTGCGTGGCGCTGGCTGGGGCCACTCGCCGCGCTGTCACCTTGCGGCCGGAGGCGGGCCGGTGGTCCTTCGACCCAGCCGAACTCGAGGCCGCGATCACGCCGCGGACCCGGGTGGTTTTGCTCAACTCGCCGCACAACCCGACGGGCACCGTCTTCAGCCGCGGGGAATTGGAGGCTATCGCCCGATTGGCCCGCGAGCGTGATCTGCTGGTCGTCAGTGACGAGGTCTACGAGCATCTGGTCTTCGACGGCGAGCACATCCCGATCGCGAGCTTGCCCGGCATGGCCGAGCGCACCGTGACGATCTCCAGCGCCGGCAAGACTTTCAGCGTGACCGGCTGGAAGGTCGGTTGGGCCTGCGCCCGGCCGGGGCTGCTGGAGAAGGTCCGCTCGGTGAAGCAGTTCCTCACCTACGTCGGCAGCGGGCCCTTCCAGCACGCGATTGCGGCTGCTCTGAGGTCCGAGCCGAATTACTACCGCGAGTTCGCGGCGAACCTGCAGGGCAAACGTGACCTGTTGACCGAAGGACTGCTCAAACAGGGCTTCTCGACGCTGGTCCCGCAAGCCACCTACTTCGCGACGATCGATCTCGGGCCCGGCGGCCGCGGGCAAGAGTGGTGCCGAGCCTTGCCGCACCAGGCGGGCGTGGTCGCGATCCCGGCGCGGGTCTTCTACGACAGCGACGTCGACCGCTACGTCCGCTTCGCGTTTTGCAAGCAGGACGAGGTGCTGCGCGAGGCGCTCAGGCGGTTGGAGCGGCTGGGATGAACCGGTCAAGGCGGTTCTCCCATGCCGCACAGTGGAAAGCGTCTCGACCTGACCCGGTCGACCGACCGGCGCCGTCGCCCAACCGGTGAACAAGCGTCCGATCTTGCGGGTGGCCGAGCTCGTCCGGCTCGAGGAAAGTCAGGTGAAACAAGGGCAATCCAGCCTGCCGGCGAGCGTGAGCCTCGCCTGGACGCGGCTGCCGGTGGGCACCCTGCTGACGTTGGAAGCGCGCCGCCGATGGTGGGATCTACGACCCCGGCGGTTGCGGCTGCGCGCGCTCGACCACCTGATGGCAGGCTTCATCCGGCAGGAGCACGTGCACGTCGTCGCGGCCGCGCTGATCCGGGACGGCCGGGTGCTGGCCGCCCAGCGCAGCCACCCGGCCGAGCTGGCCGGGCAGTGGGAATTCCCCGGTGGCAAGGTAGAGAAAGGCGAGACGCTGCCGATGGCGCTGGCCCGCGAATGCCAGGAGGAGCTCGGGCTGCTCGTCGACGTCGGGCCCGAGTTGGCCCGCAATGTCCTGCCCGACGGCGCGGTCCTGGTGTTGTTCGAGGTCAGCTTGGCCCCGGGCAGCCCGGAACCGCAGCGGTTGGAGCATCAGGCGCTCGAGTGGGTCGACGCCGCGCGGCTCGATTCGCTGGCCTGGCTGCCCGCGAACCGGCGATTCTTGCCCGATGTGACCAGTCGGTTATAGATGTGGGCTACAGTCCCCGCTCATGACGTGATGAGGGCAAGCGCGAGGAGCGCAAAATAGCCGCCGCGACTGTCTGCGCTCTCTGTGATCGTTGTGTAACGATTGTGTTTTAGCAGCATCGGGCGTGTATTAGTGGTACCTGCATCGACTACGGTTCGTTGCTGGAGTTCGTAAACGGTCACGATCTGGCCGCGAGCGAGCGTGATTTGGGATTAGAAGGTCGCGGGAGACAGCGTCCGCGGCGTATCAGACTCTGTGCAACACACAGACGGCGATCTCTCAAGGAGGCGCACCGCGCATGGCCATGCCCCAGGTGGACTTGGAGATTGCCGTCTCGGAGGACCTACCGCAGTCAGTGATCCAGGGGCGTTCGCTGACCGAGATTGCGTGGACCCGGCTCAAGCGCGACAAGGCGGCCTTGGCCGGCGGCGTCGTAGCCATCCTGTTGGTCCTGCTCGCGATCTTCTCCAAACTCATCGAGCACGTGTTCGGCCTCGACCCGAACGCGCTCCATGGAAACCTCGTCAGCCCGGATCTGATCATCCCCACGGGCCGCTTCGGCGGAATCAGCTGGGCGCACCCGCTGGGCGTGGATCCGCAGTACGGACGCGACTTGCTGGCCCGAGTCATCGAAGGCTCATGGGTTTCATTGCTGGTCGCCTTCGGGGCGACGCTGCTGTCCAACGTGCTGGGCACGGTCCTGGGCGTCATCGCCGGCTACTACGGCGGCTGGATCGACGCCCTGATCAGCCGGCTCATGGACATCTTCCTGGCCTTTCCGCTGCTGCTCTTCGCGATCTCGATCTCGGCATCGCTGCAGAGCGCGACGATCCACATAGCCGGCCTCGCGTTCAAGAACAACAGCCTGCGCATCGCCGTGCTGATCTTCGTCATCGGCTTCTTCAACTGGCCGTACATGGGCCGGATCATCCGCGGCCAGACGCTCTCGCTGCGCGAGCGCGAGTTCATCGACGCCGCTCGAAGCATCGGCGCGGGCGGCCCGCGGATTCTTTTCCGCGAGCTGCTGCCCAACCTGGTCGCGCCGATCCTCGTGTACTCATCGCTGCTGATTCCGACCAACATCCTGTTCGAGGCCGCGCTGTCCTACCTCGGAGTTGGAGTCGGGCCGCCGCAGGCCTCCTGGGGCGGCATGCTCAACCAGGCGACGGTGTTCTACGCCAGCGACCCCGAGTTCATGCTCGTTCCTGGTCTAGCCATCTTCATCACCGTGATGGCGTTCAACCTGCTCGGCGACGGGCTGCGCGACGCCTTCGACCCAAAACTAAAACGATAAGGAGCTGACCGCATGGCTCTGCTAGAAATAGAAAACCTCAGCGTCGAATTCCCCTCGCAAAATAGCGTGATGCATGCCGTCGACGGCGTGAGTTTGTCGCTCGATGAAGGTGAAGTGCTGGGCATCGTCGGCGAATCCGGCTCGGGCAAAAGCGTCACGATGATGGCGTTGATGGGCCTGGTCGCCTACCCGGGCCGAGTGCGTGCCGACAAGCTGCGCTTCGCTGGCCACGACCTGCTGTCGCTGTCGCAGCGTGACCGCAGCAAGCTCACCGGCAAGGATGTGGCGATGATCTTTCAAGACCCGACCACCAGCCTCAACCCCTGCTTCACCGTCGGCTTTCAACTGAAGGAAACGCTGCGCCTGCACCTGGGCCTGGACAAGAAGGCGGCCCACCGCCGCGCCATCGAGCTGCTCGAACATGTGGGCATTCCATCACCCGAGAG
>JAOPUY010000068.1 GCA_025963265.1 Frankiales bacterium
ACGGCAGCGGGGTGTGGGCGAGCGGGGCGATCGGGCTCGGCCACCGCCGGCTGGCGATCATCGACCTGAGCTCGGCCGGCGCTCAGCCGATGGTCGACTCCGACTTGGGCCTGACCGTCGTCTTCAACGGCTGCATCTACAACTATCAGCAGCTGCGCGATGAGTTAACTCAGGCCGGCTACCGGTTCTTCTCGACCTCCGACACCGAGGTAATCGGCAAGGCCTACCGGCACTGGGGACTCTCCTTCGTCGAGCACCTGTTCGGGATGTTCGCCTTCGCCATCGCCGAGCGCGATAGCGGACGGCTGATCCTCGGCCGCGACCGACTGGGCATCAAGCCGCTCTACCTCGACGAGCGCGCGGACCGGCTCCGCTTCGCCTCGACCCTGCCCGCTCTGCTGGCCGCCGGCGGCGTCGACACGGCCATCGACCGGGTGGCGCTGGCCCAGTACATGAGCTTTCACTCCGTCGTCGCGGCGCCGCGGACGATCCTGGCCGGCGTCCGGAAACTGCCGCCGGCGACCGTGCGGGTGGTGGAGCGCGACGGCGCCAGCGCCGAGCACGTGTACTGGCGACCCGACTTCGACCGGGACCCCGCCCGCGCTGATTGGTCCGAGCAGGACTGGCAGGAGGCGCTGCTCGAGAGCCTGCGCACCGCGGTCAAGCGCCGGATGGTGGCCGACGTGCCGGTCGGCGTGCTGCTGTCGGGCGGTATCGACTCGAGCCTGGTGGTGGCGCTGCTGGCCGAGCAGGGCCAGCGCGACCTGATGACCTTCAGCATCGGCTTCGACTCGGCCGCGGGCGAATCGGGCGATGAGTACGAGTACTCCGACCTGGTGGCCCAGCACTTCGGCACCAAGCACCACAAGATCCACATCGACGGGGCACGGCTGCTGCCCGCCATCGACGCCACGGTCGCGGCGATGAGCGAGCCGATGGTCTCCCACGATTGCGTGGCCTTCTACCTGCTGAGCCAGGACGTCTCCCGCGAGGTCAAGGTCGTGCAATCCGGGCAGGGCGCCGACGAGGTGCTGGGCGGCTACGACTGGTACCCGCCGCTCGCCGCCGTGCCCCGCTCGCAAGCGGTCGAGGCCTACGCCGGGGTGTTCTTCGATCGCCGCCGGCCCGCGTTGGCCGGGTTGCTCAACCCGGAGTGGATGCTCGAGGAGGACGCGGCGACCGAGTTCATCACCGGCGAGTTCGCCCGGCCCGGCGCGGCGACGGCGGTGGACGCCGCCCTGCGCACCGACACCACCGTGATGCTGGTCGAGGATCCGGTCAAGCGGGTGGACAACATGACGATGGCCTCCGGGCTGGAGGCCCGGGTGCCCTTCCTCGATCACGAGCTGGTCGAGTTGGCCGGTCGGATCCCGCCCGAGCTCAAGCTGTCCGACGGCGGCAAGGGCGTGCTGAAGCGGGCCAGCCGCGGCCTCGTCCCCGACGCCGTCATCGACCGCACCAAGGGCTATTTTCCGGTGCCGGCGATCCGCCAGCTCGAGGGGCCGGTGCTCGACCGGGTCACGGCGGCGCTGACCGACCCGGCGGCGCGCTCGCGGGGGTTGTTCAACCCGGCGGCGTTGCAGCCGCTGCTCGCCGCGCCCAATGAGACGCGCACGACGCTGGGCTCGAATGCGCTATGGCAGTTGGCGCTGCTGGAGATCTGGCTGCAGACGATGGGGGTGTGATGGTCCGGACCGATCCCAGCTCCCCGCTCATCGCGACCCCGGCCGCGCCCGCCGCCGAACTGCCCGACCGGCTCGTCGAGCTGGCCGAGACCCTCATCAGCACCTGGGGGTCCTGGGCGCCGACCCTGACCCCGGACGCCAGCCGGATGGCCTTCATCAGCGATCGACGCGGCACGCCCGAGTTGTGGGTCCAGGAGGTCGGCTCGCTGACTGAGCCCGGTCAAGCGCCGCCGCCCCGGCTGATCACCCTCAGCGCGGACCCGGTCGTGGCCGTCCGCTGGTCCCCGGACGAGCAGTGGCTGGCCTGCGCGGTCGCCACCGGCGGCGGCGTCCGCACCCAGGTGTGGGTGGTCCGCCCGGACGGCACCCAGGCCCGTCGACTGGCCGGTTCGGCCACTGAGCACGCGGTGCTCGGACCCTGGACCCGGAGCGGTCACCGGCTCGTCATCACCTTCCCCGGGCCGGGCTCAGCCGATCACGGTTCAGCCGCTCAGGACTCAGCCGATCACGGCTCAGCCGAGCCAGAGAGCGGTGAGCCGAACGGCGCGCATAGTCGCTGCGTGCTGATCGATCCGGTGTCCGGCGTGAGCCAGACCCTGGCCACGGGTGAGCTGATCGACGTGCTCGACCTTTCCCGCGACGAGCGCTACGTGCTGCTGCGCGACGGCGAGCGGGGCGCGCAATTCTGCGTGATGCTCGACCGCGAGCACGACGTCTCCTATCGGATGCTGCCTTATCCCGACACCGGCTCGACCGATCTCGGCAAGTTCCGGCCGTCGCCGCCAGGCGAACGCCACCCCCTGACGGTCTACTTCGTCTCCGACGCCGGCCGGCCGCGGCGAGAGCTGATCGCCCAAGGGGTGGCCGACGGCGGCGAGCGCGGCCCGGCCGGGACGTTGGCCCGCCGCGACGACGCCGAGTTGGAGTTGCTCGACGCCGACGCGCAGGGCCGTCTGCTGAGCCTGGTCTGGAACGTCGCCGGCGCGAGCGAGGTCGAACTGCTGGACACCGCGACCGGACAGCGGCGGTTGGTGAGCGGCCTGCCTGGTTTCCCGGGCAGCGACTGCGTGGTCTCCGACTGCGTCCTGTCCCGCGACGGCAGCTCGGCGATGCTGTGCGTCGAGGGCCCGGCCAGCCCCCGAGCACTCTGGCGGCTGGACACGGCCACGCTCTCGATCACCCGGGTGAGCGACCGGCCCGCGGCGGCGATGCCGGCCCTGGTCACCCCGACGCTCGAGCGCTTCGTCGCGCACGACGGGCTGCCGCTGACCGGTTGGCTCTATCGGGCAGTCGGCGGCCGTCCCGGCCCGGCGATGCTCAGTCTGCACGGCGGCCCGGAGGCCCAGGAACGACCGGTGTTCAGCCCGCAGCATCAGCTGATGGCGGCCGCCGGCGTCACCGTCTTCGCGCCGAATGTGCGGGGGTCTTCCGGCTACGGCCACGCCTTCGTGCACGCCGATGACCGCTACGGGCGCTACGACGCGATCGCCGACGTGGCCTCCTGCGTCGGCTTCCTCACCGACTCCGGGCTGGCTGACCCGGCCCAAGTGGCGGTCACCGGACGCTCCTACGGCGGATACCTGACGCTGGCCGCGATGGTCAAGTACCCGGAGCTGTTCGCGGCCGGCGTCGACATCTGCGGCATGTCTGACCTGCTGCGCTTTTACCGCGACACCGAGCCGTGGATCGCCGCGGCCGCGGTGAGCAAATACGGTCACCCCGAACACGACGCGTCATTGTTGAAAGCTTTGTCTCCGTTAAGTGGCGCGGCGTCAATAGCAGCTCCGTTACTAGTCGTGCACGGAGAGTTGGATACGAACGTGCCGATCGGCCAAGCCCTCGATATTGTTCGAGCATTGCAAGATCTTGGCCGCCCGGTCGAATACCTGCAGCTGGCGGGCGAAGGTCACGAATACCGGCGCGCCGACTCCCGGCTGAGCCTCATGGAGGCGATGGCGAGCTTTCTGGTGCGGCACCTGAGTTGACCGCCCGAGTCCGGCCGACTTCAGCGCCCGACTTCAGCGCCCGACTTCGGCGCCCGGCCGCGGCACCCGACTTCGACACCCGACTTCGGCGCCCGGCCGCGGTTAGGGCTGAGCTCGACGCCCGAAGCTCAGTCCGAGGCTCCCCCGGCGCCAACGGAAGCGGCGGAGGAAGAGTCGGCGAGCGGGTGACCGCACGCGGTCCGCGGCGTCACCGGCCCCTGCCGCTCGGTACATAGAGCCGGAACCGCTATGCGCCTCAGGCCGATCGGCCCGACTGGCAAAGCGGCTGACGTCATATCTTGGCCACTCGAACACCGCGACTGTCCCCTGTGAGCTGCGTGCGGAGCATGGGTTAGGACCTCGCGCCCCCGTATGGCGTCCGGTGTGTTAATTGTTAGCTAATGGAGTATGTCAGCAATATATGGCGCCCAGCCTCAATTTGGCGTGAACCCGATCCGGCAACACCGATTAAACATTATAAGCTCACCTTGATCTTATCCATAACCAATTCTGGACCCTCTCGTTGGTCCTAACGGGACGAGCAGTCGCGGCCGTCGAACTGACGTTCTTTAAGATTTGTCATGGCTGCAGTTTTGTTTTACTGTCGAACTAGTTTTCGCGGGGAACGCTCAGCAGGGCCTTTACCGAAACCGGGGCCTTACCGAAACAGGGGGCGCCATGCCAGCTATGCCACTGGGCAGGGGCGGATCGAAGAAGCCAACGAGCCCAGACGAGCCGGCCAGCCGGCCTGAGCCGCTCGGCGAACCGGGACCGGACCGGGCGATCAACTCAGATCCGAATCCGACTATGGACGTCGTCGCGTCCTTCCTGCTCGAGCGAGCCCGGCACCCGTCAGTCGACCGCGCCGACCAGCAACAACTGGAAGACCTGTTGTTCGCCTACCTGCACGAGGGCTTCGGCGCCGAGCACCGCAAGCACGCTTGAGCCGCCGAAGATCTTGAGTCCGAAAAGATCTTGAGCCGAAACAGATGTTTAAAACAATCTGCCCCGACCACTTGTCAGCGGAGTCCTGATCACCTAGCGTAGTCATCAGGAACCGCCCGTTACTCTCCGCTCTCCCCCGTGAGCTGAGAGGCCGGGCGGTTCTGTTTTTTGCGCGACGGCCCTGCGCCACGAGCAACTGGGGCTAGCCAGAGCGCCGAGCCGTCCCCACCGTCGAGCTGTCCCTACCGCCGAGCTAGGGCCGTGGCCACCTCGGCCAGCCGCGGTTGCTCGGCCGAGGCGAGCACGCAACGCGCGAAGAGCCAGTCGAGCAGTCGGCGACGGTCGAGATCGAGCAAGTCGGCCATTCGAACGACCAGGCCGTGCGGATCTGCCGCCAACCGCTCGGGGACACTCAGCAGATGCTGGGTGGCGTCGAAGGTCGGGTCACCCACATAGGGCTTCGGATCGATCAGCAGCCAGGGCTCGCGCCGCGAGGACAGCACGTTGGCGGCCCGCACATCGGTGCCCAGCAGCACTGTCCGGTAAGCCGAGCGAGGCAGCTGGCGGATCAGCGCCAGCCCCTCGGCGACGAGGACGGGATCGAGTTGAGCCGGCTCCGCG
>JAOPUY010000630.1 GCA_025963265.1 Frankiales bacterium
CAGTTGTGGTCGCGGATGCCGCGCTGCACAGGTCCGGTCGAGAATTTGAGGGCATACCAATAGCGGCGATCACCAAGGTCGATGTACGAAGCGAGCTCGCGCATGCGTTCATGCGCCACGGAACCGCGCGCGCTTCCCGAGCGCTCGACTTTGCCGACGGGGCGGCCGAAAGTCCGGGGGAGTCCTTGAGCAGAGTCGCTATTGCGCTGGCGCACCTAACGCCACCACAACTACAGGCTGGGCTACTTGGTGCTAGCGGTCGGCGGTGGTGGGTTGATTTTTGGTGGCCGAGGTTCAACGTGATTGGAGAGTTCGACGGCGACGCCAAATACTCGGACCCAAGGTACCTAAATGGCCGGACACCAGCGCAAGCGCTCCGAGATGAGAAGGATCGCGAGGATGACCTGCGCGCTGCCGGCCACGGCATGAGTCGTTGGGGTTGGGAGATCGCCAACTCCATGCCGCGGCTGCGCGATCAGCTGGTCCACGCAGGCGTGCGATAACCGTTCGCGACTACGGCTGTGGTTTGTTGACCGCGCGCGGGTTACAGGGGCCGCACGGTCAACAAAGTGCAGCAGTGGTCAGTCGGCGATGTTGAGGAGCACGTGGCCGGATGAGACTGTCGCGCCGACTGCAGCCGCCAGGGAGTTGATCGTTCCGTCCTTGTGGGCGACGATCGGCTGCTCCATCTTCATGGCCTCGAGCACCAGCACCAGATCACCCTTGACGACGCGATCGCCGTCTGCGACCGCGAGCTTGACCACGGTGGCCTGCATCGGCGCCTTGACGCTGTCGCCCGTCGCGGTGCTCACCGCGCCGCTCGCGCGCCGCTTCGGTGCCGGCGAGTTGGCGAGGCTCCCGGATGCCGGCAGCAGCCGAGCAGGAAGCGAGACGGAAACGCGCTTGCCGTCGACCTCGACGACGACCTTGTGACGCGTGGTCACGCCGACGGTGTCGTGCTCACGCTCGCCCGACCACGGCTCGATGTCGTTTACGAAGTCGGTCTCGATCCAGCGTGTGTAGATCGAGAAGGGCGACGATGTGAACGCCGGGTCCCGGACGATCTTGCGGTGGAACGGAAGGACGGTGGGCAGGCCGGTCACCTCGAACTCGTCGAGGGCACGGCGCGAACGTTCGAGGGCATCCTCGCGGGATGACCCGGTGACGATGAGTTTGGCAAGCAGCGAGTCGAACGCGCCGGTGATGACGTCGCCGGTCGTGACACCGCTGTCGACGCGAACGCCGGGTCCGCCGGGGAGCCGAAGCGTGTTGACCGGCCCGGGGGACGGGAGAAAGCCGAGTCCGGCATCCTCGCCATTGATTCGGAACTCAAAGGAGTGGCCGTGCGGCACGGGGTCGGGGTAGTCGAGCACGCCGCCCTCGGCGATCCGGAACTGCTCGCGAACCAGAGCAATTCCTGTGACCTCTTCTGAGACCGGATGCTCCACCTGGAGCCGCGTGTTGACCTCGAGGAACGAGATTGTGCCGTCCTTCGCGACCAGGAACTCGCAGGTGCCCGCGCCGACGTAGCCGACCTCCTTGAGGATGGCCTTCGACGAGGTGTACAGCGCAAGATTCTGCTCGTCACTCAGGAATGGCGCGGGCGCCTCCTCGACGAGCTTCTGGTGGCGGCGCTGAAGGGAGCAGTCGCGGGTCGAGATCACGACGACATTGCCGTGCGAGTCCGCCAGGCACTGGGTCTCGACGTGGCGCGGTTCGTCGAGGTATTTTTCGACGAAGCACTCCCCACGGCCGAATGCCGCGATCGCCTCGCGCGTCGCCGACTCGAACAGTTCCGGTATTTCCTCGCGCGTGCGGGCGACCTTCAGGCCGCGGCCGCCACCGCCGAATGCCGCCTTGATCGCGACCGGCAACCCGTAGATGTCGACAAACTCGAGCACTTCTTCTGCGCCGGAAACCGGATTGAGGGTTCCGGGCGCGAGTGGCGCGCCCACCTTCTCGGCGATGTGTCGAGCGGAGACCTTGTCACCGAGCTTCTCGATGGCGTCCGGCGATGGCCCGATCCAGGTGATACCGGCATCGATGACAGCCTGCGCGAACTGCGCGTTCTCGGCGAGGAAGCCGTAGCCGGGATGGATGGCGTCCGCCCCGGACCGCCGGGCGACAGACAGGATCTTGTCGATCACGAGGTAGGTTTCCGCCGAGGTCGCACCGTCGAGGGCATATGCCTCGTCGGCGAGCTTTACATGGCGCGCATCCCGATCCTGATCGGCGTAGACGGCGACGGATGCGATGCCGCTGTCGCGGGCGGCACGGATGACACGCACCGCAATCTCTCCGCGATTGGCGACCAGGACCTTCGTGATGCGGGGCATAATCATCCAGCCTATTGGGCATCCGGAGGCACGCTTTTGGGGAGAGCTCACAAAAAGGATGCGTAAGCACTGCCGATGCCTACAAGTCGCGGTTCCAGAGTTCCGGCCAGCTCACGCCGAATTCGAGCAGCAGTTCTCGCACGAGTGCGAGCGACAAGCCGACGACGGCGTGCGGATCGCCGCGCACCTCGCTGATGAATGCGCCGCCCAGGCTGTCGATCGTGAAGGCACCGGCGACCTCGAGCGGTTCCCCGGTTGCGATGTACGCGTCGATCTCCGCGTCGGTGATGGATGCCGCGAACCGCACGGTCGCCGTGGAGACGCCGCCGAGAGCGCGCCCTTCGACTGGCTCAGGTAGCGGCGGGACCCGATGGTCGATCAGCCAGTGTCCGGAGTGCAACTGCCCCTCGCGTCCGCGCTGCGCGAGCCAGCGCTCACGAGCGACCGACGGCAGGTGCGGCTTGCCGTAGACGTTGCCATCGAGTTCGAACGCTGAGTCTCCGCCGAGAATGAAGCCGTCGATGGGTTCGCCATCGACGAGGCGATCGACCACCGCCTCGGCCTTGAGCCTCGCCAACAGCAGCACCATTTCTGCTGCCGTGAGTGGTCCCGCGGCCGCAACGGCCTCTTCTTCGTCGACGCCGCTGGACAGCAGGATCGGCTCGATTCCCGCAGCCCGCAGGGTCGCGAGCCGGGCGGGCGAGGTCGAGGCCAGATACAGCCGCACGGTACTCCTAGGCTTGACAGGTGATCAACGGGCAGAGTGGTGAGATGCGGGGCGCAGAGCTCGAACTC
>JAOPUY010000104.1 GCA_025963265.1 Frankiales bacterium
GGACGCGGCTCCGGCGGGCGCGGCTCCGGCTCGTCGGCCGGAACCGGGCTCCGGCAGGTCGAAGGCCAACTGCGTCGGCTCGTCGGCGGCGCGCAGATTCTCGGCCTTCACGCCGACCAGCCGAATCCTCGGCTGGTCGAGATCCAGCGCTCGATACAGCTGCAGGGTGGCGGCGTAGATCGCCGCATTGCTGTCCGTCGGCTCAGCGAGGGTGCGCACCCGAGTCAGCGTCGTGAAGTCGGCGAAGCGGATCTTGATGCCGACGGTGCGGGCGACCTTTCCCGCTTGGCGCAGCCGGTCAGCGACCTCGCCGGCGCCACGGAGCAGCTCGCGGGCGACCTCGGGCTCGGTGATCAGGTCGTGCAACAGCGTCCGATCAGTCGAAATCGACTTCTCCGGCGCCCGCGCGCCGACCGACCGCTCGTCGACGGCGTTCGCCAGCCGATGCAAATGCTCGCCACTCGCCGTTCCGACCGCCCGGCGCAGCGTGTCCAAGGGCGTGTGAGCCAACTCCCCCACCGTCCGGATGCCCAGCCGATGAAGCGGTTCGGCCGTCCGCGCGCCGACTCCCCACAGGGCGGTGACCGGCAACGGGTGCAGGAAGTCGAGCACCCCGGCCCGGCTCACCACTCGAAGGCCGTCGGGCTTGCAGCTGCCCGAGGCCAGTTTGGCGATCGATTTGAGCGAGGCGACGCCGACCGAGCAGGTCAGCTGCTGCTCGGCGGCGACGCGCCGGCGGATCTGGCGGGCGATCTCGGCCGGACGGCCGAACAGGCCCACCGCGCCGGAGACGTCCAGGAAGGCCTCGTCGACCGAGAGTGGCTCGACGACCGGAGTGAACTCGGCGAAGATCGCCATCACCGCACGTGAGGCCTCGGTGTAAGCCCCGCGGGTCGGGGGCACGACGACCGCGTTGGGACATCTGCGCAGCGCTTGCGCCATCGACATCGCGCTGCGCACCCCGTAACGACGGGCTTCATAGGACGCGGCCGCCACGACCCCGCGGCCACCCGCACCGCCGACCACGACCGGCAGGCCGCGCAGCGACGGGTTGGCCCGGATCTCGACGCTGGCGAAGAAAGCGTCCATGTCCACGTGTAGGACATGGCAGCCGCTGTCGTCGCCGTCGACCTCGCCCGAAGACCGAGGCAGATCGCCGCTACGTCCCATGGTCGGCGCCCCCTTTCTCGGTCGGCTGCCTGCTGATCGCTACGCGCTCGGCCCCGGCTTGCGCGCGATCACGTGCACCCGCGAGGCGATGTCGCGATAAGGCGGCGTGGCTGAGGTCAACCGCTCGAGCTCGGCCAAGGCGGTCGTCGCCCCGGGGCGCTCGAGCTCGATGCCGGGCACCAGCTCGGAGAAGACGCCGATGCCGCGCACGGTCTCGACCCGCAAGCCGGCGGCGACGCAGGCGCTCTCCAAGTCGAGCCCGGCCAGCCCCGCGGGCCGGCGGAGCAGGGTCAACGCGCCGGCCACGTCCCCGGCCAGCGCCCGGCCCAGCACGGCGGCGACTGGATTTCCGATCACCACGCTCAGGGCTCCGCCCGGCTTGAGCGCGGCGACCAGCTGCGCCAGCGCCCCGGCGACATCGACCACGTTGGCCAGCACCTCGTGGGCCAGCACGACGTCGAAAGTCTGATCGCCGAGCAGCTCCGAGAGGGATTCGACCTCGCCTTGCAGCGCGGTGATGCGCTCGGCCGCGCCCGCCTCGCCGGCCCGGCGCATCAGGGTGCCGAGCGCGTCGATGCTGACGTCGACCACGGTCAGCTCCGCGCCGCCCGCGGCCAACGGAACCGCCAGGCTGCCCGAGCCGCCGCCGCAGTCCAAGATCGAGACGGGTTCATGGCCGAAGCCGTCGAGGGTCGCGCGCAGGCTAGACCAGAGCTGCGGAGACTGGCCGCGGGGCGTGATCGGGGGCGAAGCGTCAGGAGCCACAATCACAGACCCTAGCGCGACGGGTGCCGTCAACTCGCGACTTCCAGGGGCAGCGCTCCGGCCAGGTGATCGACGATTGCGATGAACTCGCCGGCCGCCCGCAAGAGGTCATCCGCGTCGCGTTCGGTGACGACATTCCAGGAGCCGGCTTCGATCGCGGCGCGCCGGTGGGCGCTGTCGGCGAAGTAGACCGCCCATTCGGCGAGCTCGGGGGCCACTCCCTCCAGCAGCACCCAGGCGCTGGTCGGGCGGCGGCGGGCCGAGCTGGCGGGCCGAGCGCGCAGAGCCAGCACAGCGGCCGCCGCCCGGAGCGCGGCGATGTGGGAGGCCCGATATTTCTCCGCCGGCCGGGATTCAAGCGCGGCCTCGGCCCACGTCTGCCGGGCCTGACCGAGCAGCACTCCGACACTGGCCGGCACCGGTGTGCCCAAGCCCGCGCGGGCGCCGTCCTGCTTGGTCCCGCGGGCGATGCTGCCGAACTCCTCGATGGTCATGTCAGCCCCTTCTGGCCGCCAGCCCGGCCGCCATCGTCATCATGCACTCATAATCGCACACCTGTTCGATAACTGCTAGGTGGGCGACGGCCGACGTGGTCAAGCCGGCTTGTGCGGATGACCCTAGGCTCGGGCTCTGACAACCTCTGACAATCGAGACCCGCTGAGGCCAGCTACCAGCCGAGCGCGGCCACCTGGCCGACAACGACGACTGAGGGCGCGCTCAGGCCGGCTGTGCGCACCGCGGCGGCCAGCGAGCCCAACTCCGCGCGGACGACCCGCTGATCGGGCAAGGTCGCCCGATGGATAGCCGCGGCCGGGGTGTCGGCTGGGCGGCCGTTCTCGATCAGCTCCTTGGCGATCTCATCGAGGGTGTCCATTCCCATCAGGAGCACGAGGGTGGCCGGTCCGACCGCCAGCTCGGGCCAGTTCCAGCCCGCCTCCGCCCGACCCGGGTCGCGATGGCCGGACACCACCGCGAAGTCAGCGGCCAAGCCCCGGTGGGTGACCGGGATGCCGGCCGCGGCCGGCGCGGCGATCGCCGAGGTGACGCCGGGCACCACCTGAACGGGGACTCCGGCCGCCACGCAGGCCGCGACCTCCTCGCCCCCGCGGCCAAAGACGAACGGATCGCCACCCTTGAGCCGAACCACCCGTTTGCCAGCCAGCGCCCGCTCGACGATGACCGCATTGATCTCGCTTTGGGTCAGGTTGTGCCGGTGGGCGGACTTGCCGCAGTCGATGATCTCGACGTCAGAGTCGACATGCT
>JAOPUY010000106.1 GCA_025963265.1 Frankiales bacterium
CTCCTCGCCTCGGAGGCGTGGAAGCGTCGGGCCGCCAACCGCGGGACGACCGCCGACCCCGGACCCGAGGACGGTCTCGGGACCGAGGCCCTCGTCGCGGTCGGCACCGCGGGAGCCCTCGCGGCGAACGAGTCGGACGCGCCGCTCGTCGCCGAGCTGCGAAATCCCGATGTCGACGAGGTCGACCACACGCTGAGCCGGTTGCCGCTGAAGCCGGCGCTGATCATCGGCTCCGCCCAGATTCTGGCGCTGGCCCCGGGCATCAGCCGCTCGGGTTCAACGATGGCCACCGGGCTCCTGAAAGGGCTTTCGCACGAGGCGGCCGCTCGCTTCTCCTTCCTGCTGGCCACGCCAGTCATCCTGGCCGCCGGGGTGCTCAAGGTCCCGGACCTGATGGGCCCGTTGGGCAACGGCATCCGCGGCCAGGTGCTGCTGGGCAGTCTGCTCTCCGGTCTCGGCGCTTACGTCAGCGTGCGGTTCCTGAGCCGGTACTTCGAGAACCGCTCGCTCAAGCCGTTCGCCTGGTACTGCCTCATCGGCGGGGCCGTAGCGCTGGTCTTGGTGAACCGGTGAGCCGTCGCGAGCCGTTGGCGGCGAAAGTCCCCGAGATCGGGATTCTGTTCTGGGTGATCAAGATCCTCACGACCGGGATGGGCGAGGCGACGTCGGACTATCTCGGCAACAGCAACCTCGTCCTGGCCGGCCTCATCGGCGTGGGCGGTTTCGCGCTCGCGCTGTGGCTGCAATTTCGGGCGCGCCGCTACCAGGCGGTCCGCTACTGGTTCGCCGTCATGATGGTCGCCGTCTTCGGCACGATGGTCGCCGACGGCCTGCACGTCGCGCTGAACCTGCCCTATCCGTTCACGACCGCGTTCTACGCCGCGGCGGTCGGCGTCATCTTCTTCTGCTGGCATCGCAGCGAGGGCACGCTCGACATCCACAGCATCACCACCCGGCGGCGCGAGGTCTACTACTGGGTGACGGTCCTGGCCACCTTCGCGCTCGGGACGGCCGCCGGCGACCTCACGGCGACCTCGATGCACCTCGGCTACTTCGCCTCCGGCGTGCTGTTCACGATCGTCATCGCGATACCGGCCCTGGCTCGTTGGCGGTTCGGCCTCAACCCGGTCCTGGCCTTCTGGTTCGCCTACGTCCTGACGCGTCCGCTCGGGGCCTCTTTCGCCGACTGGCTCGGCAAACCGCACCAGACCGGCGGTGGGCTGGGTTGGGGCGACGGCGTCGTCAGCGGGATCGCCTTGATCGCGATCGTGGCTTTGGTGGGCTACGTCGCCGTCACCCGCCGCGATATCCAGCCGGACGGCGACATCGACGACGCCAACCACGACGCCAACCTCGACGCCAACCGCGGCGACAACCGCGACGCCAACCTCCAAGACAGCCGCCGCGGGCCCTTGAGCTCCGAGTCCGCACCCTCTTGAAAACGGCAAAGTCGTTGTTATAGTCCTGCTTTATGGGACCAGTGGGTAGCGTGGCCGGCGTCCGCGGTCCTCGTCCGCCGGCGACATGACCGCCACCGCCTCGGAGGGCAGCCCGGAAGTCGAGGCGGGCGATCCGCGGCTGACCGGCAGCGACCTGCCCGGCCCGATGCCGCTCGAGGCGGACCCACCAAGCCGGCTCGGCGTCTTCGCTCACCGCGACTTCCGGCTGATCGTCGCCGGGAACACCCTGTCCCAACTCGGCTTCTGGGCTCAATACGTGGCCGTCGGCTGGGTCGCGACCTCGGTGACCGACTCGAAGTTCTTGATAACGCTGGCGTTCTCGGCTCAATTCTGGCCGACCTTGATCTTCTCGCCGCTGGCCGGCCTGTTGGCCGATCGCCAGGACCGCCGTCGCCTCGTCTTGTACGGCAACTTGGCCATGGTGCTGCCGCCGCTGACGATCGGGGTGCTGATCGAGACCGGCCACATCACCTACCTCGCCCTGGTCTCGCTGGTATTTCTCGGCGGCATCGGGCAGGCCTTCACCCAGCCGGCGACGGTGGCGTTCATCCCCGCGCTCGTGCCGGCGGACCGCGTCTCGGCCGCGATCGCCGTCAACTCCGGGCTCACCCAATCGACCAGGATCATCGGTCCGGCGCTGGCCGGCGCGATCATCGCGGCGTGGGGCGTGGCCTGGGGCTTTCACATCAACGCCGCCAGCTTTCTCACCGTCACCGTGGCCTGCCTGCTGGTGCGCGCGCGCCCGGCGCGGGCCGCCCGGGGGCCCAGCGGCAACCTGGCCGACTTGCGGGCCGGCATCGCTTACGCCCGCCAGAACCCGGTGGTCGGCCGGATCATCCTGTTCACCTCCGCGGTCAGCCTGCTGTTGATGCAGGGCGCCCTGATGCCGATCTTCGCCAAGCAGGTGCTGCACGGCGACGTCTCGACCTACGGGCTGCTGTCCTCGGCCCCGGGCATCGGCGCCGTCTTCGGGGCACTGGCCTTCCGCTGGCTGCAGGCCGGACGCCCGCAACGGGGCGCCCTGATCGGGTGCAGCTTCGGCATCGGCCTGGCCCTGCTGCTGGTCGCCGTCTCGCGCAGCGTGCCGCTCACCGTGGCCGCCCTCGGTCTGTTCGGCGGCTGTTATTTCGCCGTCTCGACCATCTCGATGACCATCATCATCACCGTCAGCGACGACGCGTTCCGCGGCCGGGTGATCAGCCTGTTCATGATGTCGACCGCGGGGCTGACCCCGGTGAGCTCGATCATCGCCGGCGGCTTGGCCTCAGCCCTGGGCGCGCCCCTGACGGTGGGCCTCTGCGCGGCCGGGGTGCTGCTGACGGTGGGGGTCTTCTGCCTCGCTCGCAGCGCGCACGTGATCAAAGTGGGGACGACCACCCCGGTGGAAATCGTCTGATCTCAGGGCATCTCGATCGTCTGCGCGCGGCGCAGCTCGGCGATCGAGCGGTGGAGGTGGCCGGCCAGCAGAGCCGGTTCGGCCGCGGTCAGATCGGCCAGCACCACGCTGGCGTGCTGGGTGAGCAGGCTTCGTCCGGCCGGCGGCTGCTCGTCCGGATCCACCGCGCCGAGCGCGCCGCTGAGGACCAGCAGCAGCATGGCGACGTCGAGGTCCGGATACCAGGCGGCCGCCTGGGCACAGCGGGTGAGCACGGCCCGGACGTCGTCGGCGTCGAGACCGTCGGGATGGCGCTCCTCGAGCAGCGAGCGGATGGCCGCCGCCTGCACGATTGCGACCCGCTCGAGGTCGAGCGAGCTCAGGAGCGCACTGGCGAGGAGGAACTGGTCTAGGTCCGCCGACCGAACGCGCTCGACCGCGGCTTCGATGGCCGCGCGCAACTCCTCGGCCGCGTCGCTGGGTGCTCTCACCGCGTCCACCTTATCGATAGCTACTCGATAACTATTCAATTCGGCGCGGTTGCGTGGCACACTCGCGGCAGCGCGTTCAGCGCCCCACAGCATCGGTCGGGCAATGCCCGGCTCGCTGTGCCGGCCCTTCGACTGCAGGAGACCGCCATCCAAACCGCGATCTTGAACGGGATACGAATCGTCGACCTATCCGACGGCATCGCCGGGCCGACCGCCGCCATGGTGCTGGCCGAGGCGGGCGCCGACGTGGTGCTGGTCGAGCCGCCGGGCGGTGTGAAGACCCGATCGCTGCCTGGGTTCAAAACGTGGAACCGCAGCAAGCAATCGGTCGAGCTGGACGTCACCGACGCCGCCGACCGTCCGCGCTTGGAGCAGTTGCTGGCCGGCGCCGACGTCCTAGTGCACTCCTTCTCCCCCACCC
>JAOPUY010000204.1 GCA_025963265.1 Frankiales bacterium
ATTTTGCCGTCCCCGTCTCGTCCGGTCGCGGCGACTTTGCAGATGACCTCGACGAGGTCGCGGACGTCGTCATCGTGGGAGACGATGTCGATGCGACTTTGGTGTTGAAATTGCGAGGAGGTCTCAACGCCGCGGTAGATCTCGCTGTGCCCTCGCTGCTTGCCGAAGCCGAGGGCGTCGGTGATGGTCATTCCCTGAAAACCGAAGGCTTGGACGGCGTTGCAGATCTCAGCGGCTTTACGGGGCCGGACGATCGCGCTGATGAGTTGCATGTCGGCCTATCCGCTTAGAGCGCGTCCGAGCCGACTTCGCCGGTTCGAATGCGGATAACCAGATCGATGGTGGTTGACCAGACTTTGCCGTCGCCGATGGCGCCCGTTCGAGCCGCGGCGGTGATCAGCTCGATGAGCGCTACGGCGTCGGCGTCCTCGACGAGGATGTCCAGGCGGAGCTTGGGGATCAGGTCGACGGTGTACTCAGCGCCCCGATAGACCTCGGTGTGGCCGCGTTGGCGCCCGTGGCCCACGACCTCGCTCACGGTCATCCCGCCCACGCCGGCGCCTGGCAATGCGGCTCGGACGCCCTCGAGTTGGAAGGGCTTGATGATCGCGGTTATCTGCTTCATCGTGATCGGCTGGTCGGGGCGGGGCCCTTGGCCGCGGCCTCATCGTCGCGGAGGTGCTTCTTCCACAGCCACATCGCGGTCGTGAACCAGCCGATCGTGATGAGGGCCCACGCCGCTCCGAAGAGCGCGTTGCCGGCGCTGAACAGGGTGATGGACAGCCCCAGTCCGATGAGCGACATGAAGAGAAAGCCCCGCCACACAAAGGGCGACTGCACCGAACGGCTGCCGTCCGGTAGCCGGAGCCGCCGTGACTCCGGTGACCGGCCAGCCCCGGCGGCCGGCTTCGAGATGTGAACGCTCATGCCAGCTCGGGTTCTGAGGTGCCGGTGGCGCCCATGGCCACCGGGGCAGCGGATCCCGCGCCGACTCGGACGAATCCCTCGTCGGAGGGGTAGGCCTCTTCGCCGTGAATGGCCAGGTCGCCGATCTCCAGGTCCGCGTCCGGCATCCGCAAGGGCGTGAAGATGCTGATGATCTTGAGAATGAGGAAGGTGACCAGCGCGTCCCAGACGATGATCGTCAGGGCGGCCAGCAGCTGCAGGAAGAAGAGATGCCGGTTGCCGTAGAACCAGCCGGTGACCGCGAACGGCGTGCCACTGGTCGTGTTCGGGTAGACGACGACGCTCGGGTCGGCGAAGATGCCGACGAGCAATCCGCCGCAGAGACCGGCCAGACCGTGGGTGTAGACGACGCCCATCGCGTCGTCGACCCGGCGCGCGATGATCGGCTGCAGGTAGGTCCAGGCGAACCACACGATCGTGGAGGCGATGGCGGCCGACAGCATCGCGCCGAGTCCGTTGACGTAACCAGCGCCCGGCGTGATCGAGACCAGGCCGACGATCATCCCGTTGATGGCGCCCAGGAACGTGGGTTTCTTCTCCTTGCCCAAGAACATGTCGAGGAAAACCCATACCAGCAAGGCCGAAACAGTGGCCAGGTTGGTGTTGACGATGGCGGTGGCGGCATCCGCGCTGGCGAAGTACGGGTCTCCCCCGTTGAACCCGTTCCAACCGAGCCAGATGATGCCGGCCCCGATCGAGACCAACGGCAGGCTGTGCGGGACGAACCGCTGTCGGTCGCGCGCCAGCCGCGGGCCGATCAACCACGCCGCCACGAAACCGCTGGTTCCAGCCGCGAGGTGGATCACGTAGCCGCCGGAGTAGTCGACCGCGCCCTCGTGCGACCAGTACCCGCCGCCCCACACCAGCATCGCGTTGATCGCGTAGACGAAAGTCGTCCAGAGCGGAACGAAGACCATCCACACCTTGATCTTGATCCGCCCCAGGACCGATCCGAGGAACAGCAGCGGGGTGATCGCCGCGAACACGAACTGGAAGTAAAACAAGGAGGTCGTGGCCTGCGATAGCGGCAGCGCGGTGCCGATCGGCAGGGAGGCCTGCGAGATCTGCGAGGTTCCTCGCAGCGAGGTCTCCGGATGGCCGACGAAGTTGTAGAAGAAGTTCTTGAAGAAATTGCTGCCGTACTTGTAGTCGTAGGTGTTGGCGTGGCCGCCGCCGATCGGAGAGCCGAAGCCCATCTTGTAGGCCCAGAGGACCCACACGACCAAGACGAGCGAGAATCCGCTGAAGGCCATGAACATCGTGTTCACGACCCATTTCCTCGGCACCAGCCCGCCGTAGAGCAAGGCCAAGCCGGGCAGGCTCATTAGTCCGACGAAGGTCGCGGCGGTCAACTGCCAGGAATTGCTGCCGGTGTCGAGCCAGCTGGGCTGGCAGGCGGTCGGCGGAGAGGTGGACGTGCACGGGTTCGTCGCGGCCAGCAGGACGGTGTGCAGTTCAGTGATCATCCGGGCCTCCTCGGGCAGGATCCCAACGGTGACCGATCGGCCAAGGCCGGGGTGGATCAAAAATTAGGAGTGGCCCATGTCACCTGAATGACGTTGAAATTTCGCGCTCGTAACCGACAGTCGATTCCCACCACACTGGTACCAGAAGCCTTTACATCTTGAATCAGTCCATGTAATAGGCATTTAACTCATCGTCGATTCTTATCGAGCACCAGAACTGAATCTCGCCTCTGGTGGTAATGAATACGCGCTCACCAGAATGCGTCGATCCGGGAGGTGAAAAACCTATGACGCTCGAGCCGGACGAAGTCGGCTACCTCCGCGGCGCCCAGGCGGCGCGCGTCGACCGCAAGCGCGTTTCGGCCACGCTGGTAGCGCTATTGGCAATCACGCTGCTGACGCTGGTCATCGTCCTCACGTTCCAAGCGGTGACCACAAATCTGCGCCTGCGTGAACTGCGAGCGCATGGCACGCCGGTGCAAGCGACCGTGACCGGCTGTGTCGGGATGGCCTCCGGCACTGGCATCACCGCGGCCGGGTTTAGCTGTCGCGGAAGCTTTCAGCTCGACGGCCGCTCTCACAATGCGACGATCCGCGGCACTGATCAGCTCTACCCGCCGGGTCAGAGTGTCGCGGCCGTCGCCGACCGCGTAGACCCGACGGTGCTTTATCTCGGCACCGATCCGAGCCGATTCGATTGGTCCTGGCGAGTCTTCCTCGCACCAGCGATCTGCCTGCTGTGTTTGCTGTGCTTGTGCGCTGGGCTGGCTTGGCGCCGATGGCGCTCGGCGAACTCATCTGATGCTCAGTGAAGCGTTACCTCGACGAAACCGACTCGTCCGGGTTTAGTTCTAGCGTGGAATGCAGCCAATTCCTCGCGTCGGAGTCTGCCATGCCCGAGTCAAAAGCTGATCGCACCCTGAAGTCAAACGAAGAAGTAGACAACTTCCTGACCTACGGAGACGCCCGCGGGGCCCGCTGGCTCCACGCCCATCCCGAAGCGACCGCCCAGGCCGAACAGCGGCTGCGCGAGCTCTGGCCAGCCGGACCCCCGCAGCCGCGCCATTCGGCTGAGCATCCCCCGGCCCATCCCGCGGCGTAACGACCCCGAGCTGAGACCCGACTCGCCTGCGCGGTCGGGCCTCAGCTCGGTCACCTCGGTTTGGTGCTGACGACGGCCCAGCTGCTCCTAGCTGCTCAGCGGCACGACGCCGGCGCAGTAAGGCGAGCCGGTGACGTTCTTGAACGCGCTTCCCTCGAGCTGGACGTAGAACTCGCACACCTGGGCTGGGCTGTAATTCGCGAAGTCGACCTTCTCCGGGGCGAGCAATCCGCCGCCGTCGAAGTCGTTGATCGCACGCAGCGAGCTCATGAACTTGGCCCGGCTCGGGTTCGCGCCCGCGGCCTTGAGCCCGGTGACGAAACCGCTCATCGCCAGGTAGGCCTCCTGCTCGGCGAACGTCGGCGGACCGCTTACCCCGACCGCGGTCAGGTCTGCGGCGCGCTTCTGGGTGGCCGCCGTGTTGGCCTCGGCCGGCAGGCCGACGGTGGTGAAGAAGTCGCCCTGCGCGGCGCTGACCGCGGCCGAGGACTCCAGCAAGTCGCCGCCGTAACCGGTCGGCAGCGAGGCCACCTTCAGCTTGACGCCGAGCTGACGCAGCGCCGAGTTCAACGCGAACGCGGAGTTCGTGACCGTGGAGTAGTAGAGCCCGTCCACGCCGGCGTTCTTGATCGCGATGGCGATCGCGCCCATGTCGGTGCTGCCGAAGGGAACCTGGTTATTCGTGTAGGCGCTCTGCAGGCCGGCGATCTTGCAGGACTGCTGGAAGGCCAACACGCTCTTCTGCGAGCTGACCGAGCTGGCGTAGCCGATGCCGCCGCACTTGGTGACGCCCTGGGCCTTGAAGAACTGACCCTCGGCCAACGGAACCTTCGAGTAGTCGGTGACGCCGACCGCGTCGAACAGGTTGGTGTTCTTGGGATCGGTCCAGATCGTGCTGTCGAACCCGCCGCCGACGACCGGGACGCCGGTCTTGAGCAGGTAGGACTGGGCGCCGTAGTAGTCGGAGGAGACCTCGACGATCGCGAAGACCTTGTCGCTCTGCACCATCTTCTGGGCCGCAGTCAACGCGCCGGCCGCCGTCGAGGCGGTGTCGCCCATGACGTAGGACAGCTGCTGGCCGTTGACGCCGCCGGCCTTGTTGACCGCGTCCACGTAGGCCTTGATGCCCTTCTCCGTGGTCACAAAGCCCGACGAGGCCGGGCCGGTGAGGTCGCTGAGGACGCCGATCTTGATCGTGCCGCCGGTGGCCGCGGAGGAGGCGCCCGAGGCGCCGCCGGTGGCGGGAGTGCTCTTCGATGAGCTGCTGCACGCGGTCAAACCGGCCACGAGCGTGGCCGCCGCGACGGCAGCCACTAGGACTTTGTTGCGCATTCATCAACCTTTCAGTTTCGGCCGAACACCGCCGCAACCCGTCGCGTTCGCGCTGACGAGAGGTCGTGTTCAGAGGATGGCTGAGACCGGCCCGGCGCAGGCGCGCCTGGGTCGTTGGTGGTGCGATGACGGCAGCTTCGGCAGCGCCGAAGCCGTGCTGCTGGCAGACGGTATGACGTCGGTCGCAGTGATGTCAACGACAGTTCGATAACGGTCGGTAACGAGCTCGAAATCCTTAAACGTGTTTGCCGGGTCGCCGACGGCCTTAGCCCGGAAAATGCCGGTGGTTACTCAGCATTCACCGGGCCGCGCCGCCCTCAAGCTCCGCGCACAGCCAAGTCTCATGGATTTAAAATAAATCTTCGAATCGAGAAAAGAGCTAAGCGGCCGGCGTGCCGCAGTTCATGCAGAACTTCGCCCCGATGCCCAGTTCAGTGCCACAGTTCGTGCAATGCAGCGGTTGCGGGGCCAACGCTTGGCCGCAACCCATGCAGAACTTCGCCCCAGCCGGGTTGGCCGCGCTGCACGAGGCGCACGCCACTGTGGGCGCCGCGTCCGCCGGCGCCGCTGCT
>JAOPUY010000141.1 GCA_025963265.1 Frankiales bacterium
AGTGGCCAGATCCGCCGCCATGACGGCCGCCGCGCCCCGGTAGTAGTTCCACGGCGAGATCGACATCCGGCTCATCCGCACAGGGGTCAGCGTGGGCGCCCGGGCCTCGTTCTGAGCCAGCAGAATAGCCAACGGATCGTTCGGGCGACCGGCCGGATACCAGCCTCGGCCGCTGCGTCGGCGAACCCGTCCGCGAGCGGCTCGTCCGACCGCGGCCCGTTCCCGGACGGACGGTCCGGAGTCGAGGACCGAGTGAGCGCTGGAGCCGGCGCCGATGGGCGTCAACGGGCATCCCGCGCGGCTTGCCGCCGCGCCCCGGCCGCGAGGGTCGAGGCCTCCCGCTTGCGTCGGGCCGGCGACTTCTGCGCGGTCGGCGACGGCGTGCGGGGCGTCTTCACCGCCGTGGCGCGGACCCCTGACCGGGCCGGACCGCCACCTTGCTGCCGCGCCGCTGCCAATCGCTCGGCCCGCAGGGCGGCCGCGCTCTGCGACGCGACCACCGCGAGCCGCCGACTGACCCGAGACAGCGCGTCCTCAAAGATCTCGGCCTTTCCCGCGTTGCGTCTGTTCGTGGGTCGGGCGGCGCCCCGACCGCCCAGCTGCGCCACCTGGGTGCTGGCCCCGCGGCGATAGAGCTTCGTGTACTTATTGCGCGCGCGGCGGGCCCGAGTGTGCAGGTCGACGAGATCGTCCTCGGTGAGCTCAGCCATCCGGTCGCGGTCAGTCTCGCGGATCAGGTCACGCTCAGCCTCGTTGAGCGAGTTCAGCAACGCGGTCATGATGACCTCCTCGGCATCGCCCATTGAAGCTGGTCCTCGACCACTGCTGCTCATGCTCAGCGGGTGATCGGCCGACCGAGACCGCGTTTTCACGGGCTCACCCCGTTGGAATGAGGTTCGGAAGCCTCGGACGCCCCTAGCCTGAGTCAGCCCGACAAACGTAGGAGCGCGCCTTGGACATCGGACCGGTAGAGATGATCGTGCTCGAGTTCCCCGGATCTCGCGCCGATCCGGACGTGGTGAAGGCTATTGGGGACCTCGTGTCGCTCGGCCATGTCACCTTGCTGGACCTGGTGTGGGTCACCCATGACGGCGACGGCGGCTTGGTCGTGGTCGACTTCGACGAGGATCTGATCGACGCCGGGTTGGAGATGCTTGCCGTCGGCGGACAAGGCCTGCTGTCCGAGGACGATCTGGAGATCGTGCGGACGGAACTCCCGGCCGATCGGTCGGCCGCGGTGATCGTCTACGAGCAGACTTGGGCGCGAAATATCGCCACGGCCGTTCGCCGGGCCGGCGGCGAGGTCGAACTACTGCTGCAGTTGCCGCATGACGCGATCGTGGGCGCTTCCTCCGCCACGATGCAATCGATGTAGGAGGTCGAAGGACAAGTGGTATTTCGACGAGGTCGCTCGGGCTTGCTCGGCACGATCGGGCGAACAGCCGTCGTGGCCGGGACGGCAAGCGCCACCGTGAACGCCGTGAACCGTCGGTCGCAGCAACGCGACATCGAACAACAGCAGGCCGCCGCCGCCCAACCGCCGCCGCCAGCTCCAACGGCGGAGCCCGCACCGGCTGCGCCCTCTCCACCTGCCGCCGGCGAAGACATCTTCGCCCAGCTCAAGCAGCTCGGCGAATTGCGTGACTCGCACGTGATCGACGCGGCCGAATTCGAGACGTTGAAGGCCAAGATCCTCGCGTCGGCGTGAAATTAGTCCGCCGACACCACGACAGCACCTAGGTGGGAGTGTGCAGTGTCAAGCCCGGAACCCGAGCCGAAGGCGCCGTCAGGATCTAATCGCCTGCTGGGATGGCTGGCCTCGCACACGGCGATGATCGTCGGCGCCGTCATCGTCGCGATTGCGGCCGGCATCATCGGCTACCAGTTGAACAACAATTCCACGTCAAGCGCCGACCCCGGCCGATGTCCGTCGACGACGGTGGCCGCGGACGTCTCGCCAACCGTGGTGACCCTGCAGGTCACCAGCGCGACCGGCCAAGGCAGCAACGGCAGCGGCGAGGTGATCCGCAGCGACGGCTACATCCTGACGAACGATCACGTGATCTCCTCGGCCCTCAACGGCGGCACGGTCACGGTGCTATTCAGCGACGGCCAGACAGCGCCGGCCACCATCACCGGGACGACAAGCGCGGTCGATCTCGCGGTCGTGAAAGTCAACGAGCCGCAGACGCTGCCGACGATCAGCTACGGGTCCTCAGCCTCGCTGCAGGTCGGCGAGCCGGTCGTCGCCATCGGCGCGCCGCTCGGCCTCTCTGGCACGGTGACGAGCGGCATCGTCAGCGCCCTCGGTCGGGACATCCCGGTTCCGAGTTCCAGCGGGCAGAACGCGTTGCTGCCCGGCGCCGTCCAGACCGACGCCTCGATCAACCCTGGCAATTCCGGTGGCGCGCTCGTCGATTGCGACGGAAAGCTGGTTGGCGTGAACACCGCGATCTCAACCGTGCCCAGCGCGTCGGGTCAGGGCGGCGGCGGCAGCGTGGGGATCGGCTTTGCGGTGCCGGTCGATCTCGCGAAAGAGGTCGCCGATCAGCTCATCGCCACCGGCAAGTTCACGCTCCCGGATTTCGGGGCGACGACGATCCCAATCCCACCGTCCGCGGCCCAGACGTTTGGGGTCAGCGGCGGCCTGTACGTCGTGTCGGTGACCGCCGGCGGGCCCGCGGCCAACGCCGGCCTGCGAGCGGGCGACGTGATCACCTCCATCGATGGGCGCGACACGGCCGACCAGGAGGGTCTGTTCCTCAGCCTGGTCACTAAGGCTCCCGGGGACCAGGTGACAGTGCAGTACGTGCGATCGGGCACGACCGATAAGACCTCGGTGACCCTCGCGCAACAACAGTGACGTCTTGCCGTTTCGGTGCGCTCGGCATATCGTTCATGGCATGAACGATTCACTCGTGAATGATTCTCCACGTCAGCCGCCGCAGCAAGGCGGCCCTCCGATGGGCGTGCTAGCCGCCGTGTCACTCGGGCTGCTGCTCGCCGCCCTGATCGCCAGCGCGGCCCTCGGCGGCACCATCCCGTCACCGTTCGCGTCGGCGTTGTCGATCCAGCATTACTTCCTGACCCAGTCCGGTGCGGCGAAGGCCAGCGGAATACTGACCTTCGCCTCGTCGGTCCCACTGGCCATCTACGCCGCGACCGCGAGCGCCCGGCTGCGCCAGTTGGGAATCACCGCGCCCGGCGCGACCATCGCGCTCGCCGGCGGGCTGCTGTCCGCGAGCGCGCTCAGCCTGTCTGGCTTGCTGCAATGGACGCTGTCCCGACCGGCCGTGCGGGGCGACGTCGCGCTGGTGCGGGCATTGCACGATCTCGCCTTCCTCACTGGCGGCCCGGCCCACGTCGTCGCGCTGGGCTTGCTGATCGCCGGCATCGCCGTGCCGGCGCTGATCCTCGGCCTGCTCCCCCGCGGGCTGGCCTGGGCCGGATTGGTCATCGCCGGGCTCGCGGAGCTCGGCACGCTCGTCCTAATCTGGCCGTCCGTGGCCGTGCTGCTGCCGATCGCGCGCTTCCCCGGACTCGTCTGGTTGATCGTCGCCGGTTTCCGATTGCCGCACCGACGCCCGCGCCGGGCCGACGGCGATCGACTCACTGGGGCGCAGGAGGCGTTGGCATGAACGTTGGCCTGACCGTCAGGCGGCGCAACCGCCCGGGGACACCGGCATGACCAGCCTCGACGGTCAGGTGGCCCTGGTCACCGGCAGCTCGCGGGGGATCGGCGCGGCGATCGCGACGCTGTTTGCCCAGCACGGCGCGCGGGTGGTCATTCACGGTCGCGACGTCGACGCGCTCGCCGCCGTGGGCGCCCGGATCGCATCGACCGGGGCCGAGGTCTTCTCCACCACGGCCGACCTCACCGAGCACGGCCAGGTCGAGGCGATGCGATTAGCGATCGAGGAGCACGTCGGCCCAGTCGACATCCTGGTGGCCAATGCCGGCGGCAGCCCCGTGCCGCCCTCGCCGATCGAAGACATCACCGAAGCCGACTGGCGATTGTCGATCGACACGAATCTGACCGCGACGTTCCTGACCGTCAAGACCTTCCTACCCGGGATGAAAAACCGCGGCCGCGGCAGCATCATCACGATGTCGTCGGCGGCCGCCCGTCGGCCCAACGCTGGCTCACCGGTCGGCTACGCCGCCGCGAAGGCCGCGATCGAGCTGCTCACCAAGGACGTCGCCGCCCAGGCCGGGCCGTTCGGGATCCGCGCAAACTGCCTCAGCCCCGAGACGATCATGACCGAGGGCAATCAGCGGCAAATCCCCGAGCGCATCCAGCTCAGCCTGATCGACTCCCACCCGATTCGACGGCTCGGCACGCCCGAAGACGTGGCCGCAGCGGCGCTGTTCTTAGCGGCGGACACGGCAGCGTGGATCAGCGGCATCGTCCTCGACATCGCGGGCGGATCGGTGCTTGTCTGACTGCGCGGTCAGGATTGGCGACCCAAGGTGCGATAGCCCGGGTGCACGTCCGAGGTCAGCCCGTGATGGCTGGCCAAACGTCCCAG
>JAOPUY010000150.1 GCA_025963265.1 Frankiales bacterium
CGCTGTCGGCCACCAAGTTCCTGGTCGACGAGCGGGACGGCAACTTCGAGCCCTTCGCCGCGAAGACCCTGTACGAGGTCGACCTCAATGGCGCGACCGACATCAGTGGCCTGACCATCGGGGGCAAGTCGCCGGAAGCCTTCGTCGGCACGGACACCACGAACGTGGCGCTCGCCGCCCTGACCGCCGCCGGTGTGCACGTCGCGCAGAAGCAGCCCTACGTCCAGGTCGGCAACCTGGTCAGCCAGCTCGACCCGACCGGCAAGTTGTTCGGTCACGACAAGGTTGAGGGCGTCGCCACCCCGGACGCCGGCAAGACGCTGTACCTGTCCAACGACGACGACTTCGGTATCGACACCATCGCCGTCGACCCGGACGGCAAGTGGACGGTTCACCAGAAGGTGCTACCGGCCACGGGCGAAACCGACAACGGCGAGATCCTCAAGGTCGACACGACCAAGCTGCCGGCCGTGCTCAAGACCGTCACGGTCACCATCAAGGTGAAGTGATCCGCTGATGCGGTGACGCATCGAGCTAGTCGGGCCCGTCCACTCCGGTGGGCGGGCCCGATCGCTTCCCTGTGAGGACCGACGGACCCGCGCCAGGCACACCCGCGCGGACTCGCCGGGTGCTCAGTCGGCGACCCCGGCCGAGGCCAGCGCCCGCCTCGTGAGGACGCGGGCGAGATGGCGTCGGTACTCCGCGTCGCCGTGCATGTCCTCGCCCGGCCGGGTTCCCTCAGCCGCGAGCGCCGCGGCGTCCCGGGCTCCGGAGCCGCTGGCCAGCGCCTGCTCCGTGCTGAGCGCTCGCACCGGCTGGGAGCCCATGTTGGCCAAGCTGACCCGTCCGCCGACGGTTGCCGCGGCGACGATCGCCCAGTCATTGGCCCGGCGGGTGAACTTCTCATAGCCCCAGCCCTGACCTGGCCGACGGGCGAGCCGCACCTCGACGATCAGCTCGTCCTCGGCCAGCGCGGTCGTGAAGTAGCCCTGGAAGAAGTCGTCCGCGCCGATCTCCCGGCGACCGGCCGGCCCCTGGACGACGACCCGTCCGCCCAGCGCGGACAGGGCGACCGGCAGATCTGCGGCCGGGTCGGCGTGGGCCAACGAGCCGCCGATGGTGCCGCGGTGGCGCACCTGCGGATCCCCGACCAGACCGGCGGCGTGGGCCAGCAGCGGCACCTGCTCGCGCAACACCGCCGACGTGGCGACGGCCGCGTGCCGGGTGGTGGCGCCGACGGCCACGTCGTCGCCGTCCAGCCGGACGTAGGCGAGCTCGTCGATTCCACCGATGTCGACGAGCACGGCCGGCGCAGCGAGGCGCACTTTCATCATCGGCAGCAAGGAGTGCCCGCCGGCGAGCAGCTTGGCGTCGTCGCCGTACTCGCCCAGCAGCGCGACCGCTTGCTCGGCCGATCGCGCAGTTACGAAGTCGAATGGCGAGGTGATCACGCGCGCCCTCCAATCCCCGGCGCGGCCTCAGCATCAGCGCCGTCAGAGCCGGCGTCGGCGGCGGCCAGCACGGCGCGAACGATGTTGTGATAGCCGGTGCACCGGCAGTAGTTGCCCTCCAGCGCCTCGCGGACCTCGCGCTCGGTCGGCGCCGGGTTCTCAGACAGCAAGCCGACCGTGGCCATGATCATGCCGGGCGTGCAGAACCCGCACTGCAGGCCGTGCTCCTGGCGGAACGCCTGCTGCACCGGGTGGAGTTCGCCGTCGTCGGCGGCGAGGCTCTCCACGGTCTGCACCGCATGGCCGTCGGCCTGGACGGCTAACACGGTGCACGACTTCACCGACTGCCCGTCCAGCAGCACCGTGCACGCGCCGCAGGAGGTGGTGTCGCAGCCGATGTTGGCCGCGCGCAGGTCGCGCCACTCGCGCAGATAGTGGACGAGCAGCAGCCGCGGTTCGACGTCGTCCGTCTGGCTCTGGCCGTTGACGGTGATGGTGATCTGCATCAGGCGTTGCCTTCCGAAGCGCTGACGATGGCCCGCCACACCGTTTGTGGCGAAGTCGGCATGTCTATGTGTCGGACCCCAAGGTGGGACACGGCGTCGACCACCGCGTTTTGCACGGCCGGCGTCGCGCCGATCGTGCCGGCCTCGCCGATGCCCTTGGCTCCCAGCGGGTTGTACGTCGTCGGCGTCTGCATGTCGACGAGCTCGAAGCTGGGGACCTCAGTAGCCGAAAGGAACGGGTAGTCGGCGAAGCTCGCGGTCAACGGGTTGCCGTCGGCGTCGTACACGACCTCTTCGAGCAGCGCCTGGGCCGCGCCTTGGGCGATGCCGCCGTGCCGCTGACCGTCGGCCAGCAGCGGGTTGAGGATCGTCCCGGCGTCGTCGACCGCGATGAGCCGGCTCAGCTCGACTTTGCCGGTCTCGGTGTCCACCTCGACCACGGCCACGTGCGCGCCGAACGGGAAGGTCGCGCCGGGCGCGGTGAACACGGCGCGCACGAACAGCCTTTCCTTGCCGGCCAGATCGGCCAGCGACACCGCGGCCTGCTGCACCCCGGCGACGGTGAACGCCGACCGGTCGACGTCGAACCGCAGGTCCCGCGCGTCCACTTCGAGTTCGTCGGCGGCGCGGTCGCGGGCCACCTCGAGCAGCTCTTGGGAGGCCTGCCGGACCGCCGCGCCGCCCTGCTGCAGGCTGCGCGAACCGCCGGTGCCGCCGCCCTCGGGGATGAGGTCGGTGTCGCCGTGCCTGACGGTGATCCGCTCGACCGGGATGCCGAGCTCGTCGCTGGCCAGCATCGCCCAGGCGGTCCCGTGCCCCTGGCCGTGCGGCGACGTGCCGGTGAGGATCGTGGCCGAGCCGTCGGGGTGAACTTCCACCGTCGCGTTCTCATGCGGGTCGCCTGACTCGGCCCCCGCGCCGGTGATCTCGACGTAGCAGGCGATCCCGATGCCCAGCGCCTTCACGTCGCCGCGCGCTCGCCGTTCGACCTGCTCAGCGCGCAATCGCCCGTAGCCGGCGGCCTCGAGCGCGCGATCCAGCGCGGTCGCGTAATCGCCGCTGTCGTAGAGCGCTCCGAAGCCGTTGTTCCGGGGCTCGGTGAAGGCCGGCAGCAGATTGCGCCGCCGGACCTCGGCCGGGTCCATCCCGATCTCGGCCGCGAACAGGTCCATCGCCCGCTCGACGGCGGCCGTGGCCTCGGGTCGACCCGCGCCGCGATAGGCGCCCATCGGCGTCGTGGTGGTGACGACGCTGCGCGCGGCGGACTCCACCTTCGCGAACGCGTAGGTGCCGGGCGTCATGAGCAAGGTCAAGGAGGGCAGCAGGGTGCCGATGCGCGGATAGCCTCCGCAGTCCTGGAGCACCTCCAGTCGGTAGGCCAGCACCGTGCCGTCCCGCCGACCGCCGATGGTCACCGTCTGCAGTTGGCCGCGGCCATGCGTCATCCCCATCAGGTTCTCGTACCGGGTCTCCGACCAGCGGACGGGCCGACCCAAGCGGCGCGCGGTCCACGCGACGAGGGCGTGCTCGGGGTCCGCGCCGAATTTGGCGCCGAATGCGCCGCCGACGTCGGGGGTGATGATCCGCACCTTGTCGGGACTCACCTTCAGCATCGCCGCCAGGGCGGCGCGAGTGCCCTGCGCGCCCTGGTTGGGGATCCACGCGACGAGCCGGCCGTCCTCGCCCCAGACCGCCGCGGCGCTGCGCGACTCCATCGGCGCCGGCGCGACGCGCTGGTTGACGATCTCCCGGGAGACCACCACCTCGCAGTCGTCGAAGAGGTGCTCGTCGAGCTGCGGCGGACCGTAGCGCACTGCCGTGTTGGAGCCGGCTTCGGGAAACAGCAACGTCTTGTCCGACTCCGCGTCGTGCAGATCGATGACCGCCGGCAGCGGGTCGTAGTCGACGTCGATCAGGTCGGCGGCGTCCTCACCCTGATAGGCCTGCTCGGTCACCACGATCGCGACGGGCTCACCGACGTAGCGGACGGTGTCGGAGGCGAGCAACGTCTGCGTCATCTCCTGGTTGATGTCCCGGGTCATGCCGCGCAGCGTGGCCGTATCGGTGACGTCAGCCGCCGTGAAGACGGCCAGCACGCCGTCGGAGTCGCGTACGGCGGAGGTGTCGATGCCGTTGATCCGGGCGTGGGCGATCGGCGAGCGGGCGAAGGTCACGTACACCGCGCCGGTGAGCCGCTCGTCGACGAGGTCCTCGGTGTACACCCCGCCGGTGGTCATGAACTTCGGGTCTTCAGTCCGCAGGACCCGGGTACCGAGAATGCTCACTGCGCGTCCCCTTATCAATTTCGTTCGATTGCCACTCGCGGAACCGGAGCGCCCTATCCGAGTATGTCGACCAATGATGCGTCTGACGAGGTTTGTGAGGAGCACTTACTTTAGGCGCAAGCCGTGGCCAGCGGTCGATCAGGCAGCGGCCGGGCCCTGATCGTTGCAGCCGTGCGGAGCGAGCCCCGCCAACCGACGCTTTTGTCAGCCCAGGGAAGCGCTCGCCGCCCGCAGTTCGTCCAATGCGACAAGGGTGAATTCGGTCAGCGCCGCGGCGGTGTCGCGATCGCTGTCGGTCCACTGGGCGTAGCCGCGCTTGAAGGCCAGCACGCCGAGCTCGGCCGCCAGCTGGGCGCGCGGGTCGGCCACCCCGCGGGCGAGCAGGGCCGCGGTCATGGCAGCGGCGAGGCTGACGCTCTTGAGGGCGTCGCGCTCCTGCAGTTCGGCGCTGGCCGCGACGGCCGCCTTCAGGCGCGGGCCGAGGTCCCGGTTCATCGGGCCCATGGCGCTGCAGGCCCGTTGGAGGCCGGCCGCGACCGCCTCGAGCGGGCTGGCCGACACCGGCGCCTCGGCGATTCCCTCGGCCAGCAGCCGGCTCAACGTCTCCTGCCCAGCCACCAGCAGCTCGCGCTTGTCGGGGAAGTGTCGGAAGAAGGTGCTTTTCCCGACCCCGGCCCGTTCGGCGATCTGCGCGACGGTGGTGGCGTCGTAGCCCTGCTCGGTGAACAGGTCGACGGCCGCCATGACCAAGCGCTCGCGCGCCCCGGGTTCCCATCGAGCCATGCGCCCATCCTAGTGATGGCACCTCTATCCCATCATCCTGTTACTGTGATGGGACAAGAGTCCCATCATCACTGAGCACCTCCAGGAGCGCCTCATGCACGTCCTCGTCACCGGTGGCACCGGTCTGATCGGTTCCGCGGTTGTCGCCGAACTCCTCGCCAACGGTCACACCGTCCTCGCGCTCGCCCGCTCCGACGCCGCCGCCTCAGCCGCCGAATCAGCCGGAGCCCAAGCCCTTCGCGGCAGCCTGGGCGACCTGGACGTCCTGCGCGCCGGCGCGGCGCAAGCCGACGGGGTGATCCACCTGGCCTTCGCCAACGACTTCAGCAGCGCCGAGGCGGTCGCCCGCTCGGTCGCCGAGGAGAGTGCCGCGCTGGCGACTCTCGGCGCGGCGCTCGTCGGCAGCGAGCGGCCCTTG
>JAOPUY010000155.1 GCA_025963265.1 Frankiales bacterium
GATCCAGCAGACGATGCCGGCCGCGACGAGGCGCTGGGTGCCGGTGGCGCGGGCGGCGATCCGCAGGCCGCGCCACAGGATGATCGCGAACAGCCCGATGATCACGGCGGACCCGGCGAAGCCGAGCTCCTCGCCGGCCACCGAGTAGACGAAGTCGGTCTGCTGCTCAGGCACGAACGCGCCGCGAGTCTGGGCGCCGTGGAACAGTCCCTGGCCGAACAGGCCGCCGTGCGCGATCGCGATGTGGGCCTGGTTGATGTTGTAGGCCACGCCCTGCGGGTCCTTGTTCGGATCGGTGAAGGCGGCGAAGCGGGCCAGCTGGTACTCGTGCAGCACGCCGCCCTTCACCGCCAGGACCACCCCGAGCACGCCGACGGCGAGGATGGCCCCCAGCCAGCGCGCCCGGACCCCCGCGGTGACCAAGACGCCGAACGTGGCGACCGAGACGACCAGGGCCGAGCCGAGGTCGGGCTGCAGCATGATGAGACCGAGCGGGACGATGGCCAGCCCCAAGGCGATCAACAGGTCGCGATTGGCGGGCGGCGCGCCGGGCGCCCGACTGGCCGCGCGCTGGCCGAACAGCACCGCTAGGGCCAGGATCAGTCCGAGCTTGGCGAACTCAGCCGGTTGGATCTCGAATCCGCCGCCGATGACGATCCAGGCGTGGGCGCCGTTGATGGTCGAGCCGATGACGAACACCGCGAGCAGGCCGACGATGCTCGCCACGTACATGATCGGTCCGAAGAGCCGGAGCAGCCTCGGGTCCAACCGAGCCGCCAGGAACAGCAGCGTCGCGCCGAGCGCGGCGTTGAGCAGCTGTTTGGCCAGGTAGGTGTGCGAGTTCAGGCCCTGCTCGCTGAGCCGGGTCCGGGTGGCCGACCAGACCAGGACGGCGCCGATCACGCAGAGCAGCCCGACGGCGATGAGCAACACCGAGTCATAGCCGCGGAGCCGACGGGTGTCGCTGGCCCGCTGCAGGCCGCGCGGGGCGGCCAACAGCGTCATCGGTTGCGCCTCGTCAGAATCATGGGCTCACCTTCGGCAGCGTCGAGGCCGGCTTCGAGCCCGGCAGCACGGCCGGGCCGTTCGCGCCCAGCAGGCCCTCGAACACCTTGCGCACCATCGGCGCGGCGGCCGAGGCGCCCGTCCCGGCCTGCTCCACCATGCCGACCACGACGAACTTCGCGGTGCCGACCTTGGCCCCCGGCGCGACCGGCCCCCACGAGGCGAACCAGGAGGTGTCCTGCTTGCCGTACACCTCGGCCGTGCCGGTCTTGCCGCCGATCAGCGTCTTGATCGGCGAGCCGTCGAAAGCCAACGCCCCGGAGACGGAGTGGCTGTCCTCAAAGTGCAGCGAGTCGCCGAAGAACTCGAGGGTCGAGGCCGGCACCGGCACCTTGCGCACGACCTTCGGGGTGATGGTCTTGACCACCTTGCCGGCCGGGTTCACCTCGGCCCAGCCCAGCGTCGGGGCGTACAGCGTGCCGCCGTTGACCATGGCGCTGTAGGCGGTCGCCAGTTGCAGGGGCGAGACCGTCGTCTCCCCCTGGCCGATCGCCAAGTCGGCGTTGTCGCCCGCTCGGTAGCGCCAGCCGTCGGTGCAGTTCTCCGAGGCCAACTGGGTGAGGTAGGCCCGGGTCGTCGGATCCGACTCGTCCGGGTAGCCGGACTTGGCCTCGGCGCAGTACTCGGACTTGTTGGCGTTCCAGTCGGCCAACCGGCTGGCCCGTCCGGCGATGCTGCCGTCGGCCTGCTCGTCGGCCGGCAAGTCGACGCCGACCGATGAGCCGAAGCCGAAGGCCTTGGCCATCGCCTGCAACTGCTCGAGCGGCTGCTGACCGGCCGCGATCCGGGCCTGGTCGGACTCGTACTCGGCCACCGCCGGCGCGTAGAAGAACGTGTCGCAGGAGACCTGCAGGGCGAACGCGGGCGAGATCGGGCCGCCGAAGGACTCGGAGTCGTAGTTGGTCTTGATCCGCCCGTCCACGTCGAGGGATCCCGGGCACGGGTAGGTGCCGTTGGCGTTGATCGAGCCGTTTCCGAAGTCATCAGACAGGCTGACCAGCTTGAAGGTCGAGCCGGGCGCGTACTGGCCGGCGATGGCCCGGCTCAGCAGCGGCGAGTTGGCGCTGGGGGCGATCAGCTTTTGATAGTCGGCGACTGAGATCCCGCCGACGAATTCGGCTGGGTCATAGGTCGGGTAGCTGGCCGCCGCGATGATCCGTCCGGTGTGCGGATCCATCACCACGAGCGCACCGGACGGCGCCGCGTTGCCGCTCTTCTGCGAGGCGGCGATCTGATCGCTGAGCGACTTCTCGGCCAGCGCCTGGACGCTGGCGTCGATGCTGGTGACCAGCGTGTCACCGGACTGGGCCGGCGTGCTGCCGGCCGAGGCCACCGCGTTTCCCTGGGCGTCGAGCTCGACCCGGGATTGCCCGTCGACGCCGCGCAGGATGGCGTCATAGGACGACTCCAGGCCGCTGCGCCCGATGGTGTCGGCGTCGGCCAGCGACTTGTTCGTCTTCTGGTCGGCGGCGCTGACCGCCCCGGTGTAGCCCAGCACGTGCGCGGCCAGGGTGCCGCCGGGGTAGTCGAGCACGGTCTGGGTGCCGATCGAAACGCCGGGGTACTGCTCGGCGTGCTCGGAGACGGCCAGCACCACGGCGTCGGAGACCGAGGTCGCCACCGGCACCGGTTGATAGGGCTCGCCGGTCCAGCACGGGGCCGGCACCTTCACCCCGCACGGGGTGATCTCCTGCGCCAGGTCGGCCTCGGTCGTGCCCAGCACCCGGGCGAGCCGGGTCAGCGTGGCCACGCCCTGGTCGGGCTGGGCCTGCAGCGTCTCTCGGCTCACCGTCAGCACGTGGGTCGACTCGTTGCCGACCAGCACCCGGCCGCGGGAGTCCAGGATCTCCCCGCGGGTGGCGGGCACCGCGACGGTGCCCACGTGGGTCTGGCCCGCGGTTTGGATTGGCTTGTGTTCGTCGAGCAGCTGCACGAACGCGAGCCGGGCCACCAAGGTGAGCATCAGCGAGGCCAGCAGCAGCCGCAGGACGGCGACCCGGGCCCGGTGAGAGCGCACCCGGTAGCCGCCCGCGCGGGGCCGGGACCGCCGCAGCCGACCTGGCCGCCTAGCCATGGGCGCGGCCGATGAGTTCGCCGGTGGGCCGGGCCGCCCGAATCCCTTGGCTGCGCAGCAAGGCGCGGACGGCCGGCACCAGAGCCAGCCCCAGCAACGCCTCGGTGAGCCCGACCGGGATGACCGCGCTAAGCGCGAGGCCGATAGTCGCCGCGTGCGAGCCGAGCAAGGCGAGCAGCAAGCCGACTGAGCACGCCGTGACCGCGCCGATCAGCGCCGCTAGCGCGGCGACCCCCCGGGTTCCGTAGCCGCGCTCGACGGCCAAGCCCCCGAGCATCCCGGCCACCAAACCGGCGGCCATCCAGCAGAGCGCTTGGACCCCGGCCGGGTGGTCAGAACCCAGGTCAGCGATCAACCCAGTCGAGAAGCCGAGGGCCAGACCGACTCCCGGCCCGGCGTAAATCGCCACGACGATCACCATCAGCGCCGGCAGCGAGACCGGCACCGGAAAGGTCACCGGTCCGACCACCGTCGCCTGCAGCAGCAGGGCGGTCAGGATGGAGGCCGCGGCCAGCGCCCACCGCGCGCCCATCAGCCCGTCCCCGTGATTGCTGGACGCGCGGAGTTTCGCCCTTGCTGCAAGATGATTCCCACCAAGTTGAGGCTGGTTTGGTTGGCGCTCGGCCGGATCTGCGTCGACGCGTTGCCGTCCGCGGAGGTGTGGACTTTGGTCACCACTCCGATGGCCAGACCGCTGACGAAGGTGGTCTGCCCGGCTGGCCCGGTGACCAGTTGATCGCCCACCCTGACCTGGGTGTCGTCGTCGAGCGAACCGGCGGTGAGGCCGGCCGCGCCGGCGCCGGTGGCCAAGGACAGCGCGCCCGAGCGGGCGTCGCGAGCCCCCACCGAGAAGCGCGGGTCAGATGCGAGCAGCACGACCGACGTCGTCGGGTAGACGTTCAAGACCCGGCCCACCAGGCCGACCCCGTCGGTGACCGTCTGGCCGGCTAGCACTTTCTCCCGCGAGCCGACGTCGACGGTGACCGTCCACTGGAATCCGGCCCCGGGGCCGGTGGCGATGACCCGGGCCGGCATGAGCGTCAAATCGGCGGAATCGGCCTGCAGCTGCAGGCTCTTGAGCTGTCGCTCGGTCGCCGCGTCGGCGGCCGAATCGGCCAGCTGTTTGCGCAGGGCCTCATTCTGGCGCTGCAGTTGCGCGATCTCGGTGCGGTTGCGACCCACGTCGGGAATGCCGGTGATGAAGCGCCGGGCCGGGCCGAGCACCGTGTCGGTCCCCCGGTAGAGGGAGCCGAGGGCGCCGGTCGCCCCGCTGCGGGCGCCGCCTAGCGAGCCTCCAGCGAAATCAAGGCTGATGAACAGCAAAGCTAAAGCTGTCAGCAGCACCGCTCCGATTCGCTGGCGGCGAGTGAGCCTGCGCATGTAAGTCCTTCGGCCGCGGCTAGCGCC
>JAOPUY010000174.1 GCA_025963265.1 Frankiales bacterium
ACCCTCCTGCTGTTGCTGCCGATCACCGTGATGCCGTTTGCGGCCAGCTTGCTCGGAAGTTACGGCGGCACGGCGTTCGCCTTGGCGACCTACGGAGCGGTCAACGTGGTCGCCGTGCTCGCGCTGATGTGGCTGAGCGCCGACCTGAACCGGCTCAAACTGCTGGACCCGCAGGTCCCCAACGACGCCGATTACCGGCACCGCTGGGAGAGCTGGATGGTCTTGGGCGTCTACCTGCTGTGCCTGCCGGCCGGGTATGTGCTCGGTCGGCACGGTCCGTACGTGCTCCTGCTGCTAGCCGTCCCGACGCGGCTGACGATGGGACGCGGCCTGATCCAGCGGTGGCGCCGGCGAAGCTAGGACGCGGTCAGCAGCCGCGGGTTGCGGATGCTGAGCACGGCCATCGACTCGGCCGGCTGCGGACGGCCGTAGAGGTAGCCCTGGATGAGCAAGCCGTCATAGCGCGGCAGCGCGATCAACTGCTCGGTGGTCTCGACGCCCTCGACGACACACCGGATGCCGAGGTCCTCGGCCAGTCCGATCGTGGTGCGCACCAGGGTCATGCAGGTCTCATCCTCGGGCAGTCCGCTGGTGAACGAGCGGTCGATCTTCAGGCAGGTGATCGGCAGCGTGGCCAGGTAGCGAAGGGACGCGTAGCCGGTTCCGAAATCGTCGATGGCTAGGCCGACCCCGTCGCGGCGCAGCCGCCGCAAGTCGTTCAGCGCGGCGTCGGCGACGTCGAGCAGCACCGTCTCGGTGACCTCGATGGTCAGCGCCCGCGGATCCAAGCCGCTCTCGGCCAGCACGGCGTGCACGCGGTCGTAAAACCCGGACTGGGCGATGTTGCGGGCGCTGCAGTTCACGGTCAGCATCAGCTGGGCGTACTCCGGTCGGGCCCGCCAGGCCGCCACCTGCCGTGCGCTGCGCCGGAACACGGCCTCGTCCAGCGCGGTGATCAGCCCGGTCTGCTCGGCCACCGACACAACCTTGCCGGTGTCGAGCAGGGTGCCCTCGGAGTCGGTGATCCGGACCAGCGCCTCGACCCCGTAGAGGCTGTCGTCGAGCGGGTTGACGATCGGCTGGAAGTGGGCCTGGACCGCGTCGGCGCTCATGGCGCGGCGGATTTGGCGCTCGATGTGATCGCGGCCGATCGTGTCGCGCCGAAGCTCGGGCGCGAAGACCGCGTGGCCGTTGGAGCCCTTCGACTTGGCGAAGTACATGGCGGTGTCGGCGTCGTTCAGCAGTGATTCGGCCGTCGAGTTCTCCTCGGCCACGCAGATGCCGATGCTCACGGTGACGGTGTGCTCGTCGTTGTCGACCAGGATCGGGTCGCTCATGGCGGCCTCGATCCGCTCGGCCACCACCTGGGCCAGCGTGCCCGGATCCTCGGCCTCGGGCACCTCGACCATGACCACGAACTCGTCGCCGCCCATGCGCGCCACCGTGTCACCGGCCCGGGTCGCGGCGCTGAGTCGCCGGGCGGTGACGACCAGCACGCTGTCGCCCACCGGATGCCCATGCGAGTCGTTGATGCGCTTGAAGCCGTCCAGGTCGCAGAAGAGGACGGCGACGTGGCCTCGGCGCTCGACCCGTTGCAGCGCGTGCTCGAGCCGGTTGCGGACCAGTCGGCGATTGGGCAGCCCGGTGAGCTCGTCGTGCAGCGCCGCGTGCTCAAGCCGCTCCTCGACCTCGACCACGTCGCTGACGTCGCGCGAGACGATCAGCACCTGGGTGACCTCGCGGTTCTCCGAGCGCTGGAAGGGCGTCAACCGACGAGACATCCATTGGACGGAGCCATCGGGGTTCAAGACGCGGTGCCGCAACTGGACGACCTCGCCGTCCGGAGCGTGCCGAGCCTCCTGCAGCGCCGCGTTGTAGCGGAGCAGGTCCTCGGCCGGCAGCAACCGGTCGAGGTCGGCGCCGCCCATGACCGAGATCATCGCGTGGGTGTAGCCGATCAGCTCGGGCGCGAGCCGGTTGGCCCGGAACACCGTCTGCGAGCCGACGTCGAAGATGTGGATCGCGTCGGGCGACGCGGTGATCACCGCCTGCTGGTAGCTGTGGGCCTGCGACAGCTCGGCGTGCGCCTGGCGCAGCTCCTCCTCGGCTTGCACGTGCTCGGTGATGTCGGCGACCGTGCCGACGATGCGGATCACGGCGCCGCCGGAGTCCTGGAAGGCTTTGAACCGGGCATACATCCAACGCACCGGCTGGCCGGCCTCGTCGCAGATCCGGTAGCGCGCGGTGGTGACCAGCTCGCCGCCGAGCACTCGCCGCAGCGACTGGGAGATGGCCGGGCGATCCAGCGGATGCACCCGAGCGCGCACCATTTGGTAGTCGGTGACCCGCCCGTCGTCCGGCATGCCGTGCAGCTCGAGCAAGGTGTCGGAAAAGGTCAGCGTGCGGGCCACGAAATCCATTTCCCAGGAACCGACGATGCCGATTGTCTGGGCTTCCTTGAGCTGGCCGGGGGACGCCGAAGACGTCACCGAGAATCCGGCTAGGAATTTGGTTTCATGATCCACAAGATCTTTATCGGCGCCCGAGAACCGGAATTGACCCCTCGGGGCGTTAACCGTGGGTTAACTGTGCCCCAGCGGTCGGGCGTGGGCTGGAGGGCCCAGGACCCGTCATTAGAATTCGACCTCATGAGTGGTCACGCCCGCCCAGTCGTCATCGTCGGCGATCCGGTTTTGCACACGCCGGCCGCGACCGTCACCGATTTTGGACCGGCGTTGGCGACCCTGATCGAGGACATGTTCGCCACCATGTACATCG
>JAOPUY010000188.1 GCA_025963265.1 Frankiales bacterium
TGCCGCTCAACGAGCTCAAGGTCGACCGCTCGTTCATCATGGCCATCCAGTCCGACCCGCGCAGCCGGATGATCGTCGCGTCCACTCTGCAGATGGCCAAGGCGCTCGGGCTGCGCACGGTCGCCGAGGGCGTCGAGGACTCCCAGACCATGGCGACCCTGGTCGCGATGGGAGTCGACGTGCTGCAGGGTTATCACCTCTCGCGCCCGATGCCCGCGGCCGAACTCCAGCCGTGGTGCAACCGCTGGCGCGCGATGGTCAGCTAGCGCCGGGTTCCACCCCAGCGCTAGGCGACTTCGAGGACGCCGGACGGACTGCGGACCGGCTCGGTGACCGCTGCGCCCAGATCGAAGGACGAGGGCAGCTCCATGTCGTCCAGGCCGACGCCCTGCGCCACCAGGCGATATCCCTCGGGGTTCATCCGACGCTGGTTGTCCAGCATCACCGACAGGTTGGCCCAGGCTGGCGTCGCGCCGGACAATCCGGCGTAGGAGGCGGGCCGGGTGCCCGGCAGGATGTTGTTCGGCAGTCCGATCGCGTGCAGCAACCGGCGGGCGCGGGCGTCGAGGATCATCGTGACCCAGTCGACCCGGCTGACGAAGGACGCTTGGATCATGCCGTGCAGCAGGGCCAGGGTCAGATAACCGCTGCGCGCCGCGCCTTTGCGCACCGCCAGGGTCGCGATGTCCCAGCTGTTCTCGACGTCGATTCCGACCGAGCGCGCCGAGCGCACCCCGTCGACCTCCCAGGGCTTGTGCGAGATGTCGACCAGGGTCTTATTGCCGGCTGGGCCGGTCTGGATGATGCGGCTGGCGGCGATCGTGCGGCCGTCCAGATCGGTGATCGAGGTGAAGAATGAGGCCGACTCGTAGGGCTCGTACTCGTCGCGCCATTCCTCGGTGGTGTTGTGGTACTCGTCGTAGAACACGCTGGCCTCGCACTCCCACGCGGCGGCGCGGAGCTCACCGGTCGGGTTGAAGTGCATGCGGTAGCGCACAGGAGTCCCCATTTGGTGTTGCCCTTCATCGTCTGCAGCCCATTTGACGCGGTTAGAGCACATGCGCCTCACGGATGTTATCGAGCCCCGTGTTTTACTCGTGTAACAAGCAGTGAAACGTCGCGCGCGCTGGGTGACCGATCCGCGCCGCTGCGGGGGTGTACGTCAGCGCGACGTGACGAAGATCATCAGACTCGCCGGCTCGACGTCCCGTTGGCGGGCAGGACGCCTGGCTAGGCAGCGAACGGAGTCTAGGCGAAGAGCACAATCAACCAGTGGCCTCCGTCTCGTCCTCGTTGAACTCGATCCCCGGCGTCGGCGAGCTGCGCACCCGGTTGGCGGCCGAGGTCTTCGCCAAGGTGGCCGGCGAGCAAGGGCCGCAGCGGGCCCGCCGGGTGCACCAGTCGGAGGGACCCCGCTGGTTTAGCGCCGACCGCCCGATCCGCGAGGTCCACGCGGACGCTTCGATGTTCGTCGGCGGCCTGCGCGCGTTGCTGCTGCAATCGCTGCATCCCTTGGCCATGGCCGGGGTCGCCGGTCACTCGGGCTATCGCGGCGATCCGTGGGGGCGCCTGGCCCGCACCAGTTACTTCCTGGCCGTCACCACCTTCGGAACGGCAGCGGACGCCGAGCAGATGGTCGCCAAGATCCGAGCGATCCACGCGCGCGTCTCGGGCACCGCGCCAGACGGCCGACCGTACTCAGCCAGCGATCCGCACCTGCTCAAGTGGGTGCACCTGGCTGAAGTCGACAGTTTCCTGCGGGCCCACCGCCGTTACGGGGCGCATCCGCTGGATCCCGACGGACGAGACGGCTACGTGGCGGACTCGGCGCGGGTCGCGACCGCCTTGGGCGTCATCGACCCGCCGCGAGACACCCGTGAGCTCGCCGCGCAGTTCGCGGGCTATCGGGAGGAGCTGCGCGGCACCGTCGAGGCCCGCCAAGCCGCCCGGTTCATGCTGTTCCAGCCGCCGCTGCCGCCGTTGGTCCGGCCGGCCTACTCACTGCTGGGCGCGGCCGCGGTCGGGCTGCTGCCCCGATGGGCCCGGTGGCCCCTCCGGCTGCCCTACCTGCCGCTGGCCGAGGCGACGGTGGTGCGAGTCGCCGGCGACAGCGTGACCCGGGCGATCCGCTGGGCGATGGCGCCGGACCGGGCCGAAGCGGACCCCGACGAGGACCAGCCAGCCGGCGAACGGGCCAGCTGAACAACCGCCGTCGCGCTACTTGCTCGGCTGCTTGGCGACCTGCGCGCAGGCCTGCTTCACCTTGTCGTTGCTGGCCTGCACGTGCACGCCGAAGAAGGTGACGTCGCAGTTCTTAGCCGTCTTGTCCAGCTTGTCGACCACGTTGGCCCGCTGGCTGTACAGGACCACGCCCAGCACCACGACGACGACCAACGTGACGATTTTGGCCACGATCCGGGTCACCACGAACGAGATGAGCAGTCCGATCACGACGACCGCCACGATGGCGCCAATGCTGATCGACTTGACCTGACTAGTGTCGAGGGCTGAGACCTGGCTCGAGGCCAGCGCGGCGTTCATGGCTGTGAGGCTAGACGAGCAAGCATCTAACCTCTAAGAACGCCATCCACACCGCGCCGACCAATTCGGGCCGCCCGCTAGACCACCACTGACCGACTAGAGCGCGAACCATCGCCTCGCTGGGAGACACCTGCGAATGACAACGCCAACTCGGGCGCTCACGACTCCGCCAAAGCTCGACCCGGAAACGCTGCGGGTCGTCGCCCTCGGGGGGATCAGCGAGGTCGGGCGCAACATGACGATGTTCGAGACTCGTCAGCCCGGCACCAAGCGGCCGCGGCTGTTGGTCGTCGACTGCGGGATGCTGCTCGGGCACACCAACGCGCCCGGAGTCGACCTCGGCCTGCCCGACTGGTCGGCCTACGCCGATCGGCTGTCCGAGATCGATGCCATCGTGCTCACCCACGGCCACGAGGACCACATCGGCGCGCTGCCCTATCTGCTCCGGGCGCAGCCCGACATCCCGCTGATCGGATCCCGGCTGACCCTGGCCCTGGTCGCGGCCAAGCTCGAGCAGCACCGCATCCGGCCGACCCTGCAGATCGTCCGCGAGGGCGAGCGGATCAAGACCGGCGAGTGGGACCTGCAGTTCTTCGCGGTCAACCACTCGATCCCCGACGCGCTGGCGGTGGCCATCCGCACGCCCGGCGGCACGGTGCTGCACACCGGCGACTTCAAGATGGACCAGACCCCGCTGGACGGTCGGATCACCGACCTGCCGGGTTTCTCCAGACTCGGCGATGAAGGGGTGGACCTGCTGCTGTCCGATTCCACCAACGCCGAGGTGCCGGGCTTCATCCCGAGCGAGCGCGACGTGGGCAAGGTCGTGGCCGACGTCATCACCAAAGCCTCGGGCCGGGTCATCGTCGCCTGCTTCGCCTCCCACGTCCACCGCGTCCAGCAGGTGCTAGACGCAGCGGCCGAGTCCGGCCGGCTGGTCGCGTTGGTCGGCCGATCGATGATCCGCAACATGCAGATCGCCCGTGATTTGGGGCTGTTGAGGGTTCCCGACGGCATCCTGCTCGACCTGAAAGAGGTCGATGCTCTGCCGT
>JAOPUY010000225.1 GCA_025963265.1 Frankiales bacterium
CGACGCGCCGGTCGACGGGCTGGTCGACGGGGCGCTCGCGCGCCCGGACCAGGCTTGGCTGCGGGTGATCGGAGCGGGCGCGGAATTCCTCCGAACCGACCTCGACGAGGTGTTCGGCGACCGCCCGGTCCGGGTGCAGCACCGCAGCGGCGCGGTGTGGACGCTGAACTCGGCCGCGGTGGCCGAGCTCGCGTTCGGGCTCTCGGCCGAGGAACGGCGCACCGGCCAGCTCTGGCGAGCGGACTCCCGGCTGCGCCAGTTGATGGAGAATTCCTCGACTGCGCAAGGTAAAAGCGCCGCCGAGCAAGCGGTGGCCAGCCAGCTCCGCCGGGTGGGGGCTCGGCTGGCCGCCTGGGGCGTCACGCACGTGACCGACGCCTCGCCCGACACCGACGAGGCCAGCTTGGCGCGACTGCGTCGGCTGCTCCCGCAGCACGTGTGCTCCCTCGCCGAGGCCGGGGACGGCCCGCGCAAGGTGATCGTGGCCGACCACCAACTGCCGGATCTGGACGAGTTGACCGCCCAGTTGGCTGCCGAGCACGGGCGGCAGCGGCCGGTGGCGATCCACGCGGTGAGCGCGGTCGGACTGGGGCTGAGCATCGCCGCGCTCGAGCAGGCGGGCGTGCTGTCTGGTGATCGCATCGAGCACGCCGCGGTCTGCGACGATTCCGCGGCGCGTCGGCTCGCCGAGCTCGGCTTGATCGTGGTCACCCAACCGGGCGTCTTCGCCCGGCACGGCGCGCGCTTCGAGGCCGACAGCCCGCCCTCAGAGCGGGCCGCGCTCTGGCGTTACGGCGGGCTGCTGCGGGCCGGTGTTCCGGTGGTGATCAGCAGCGACGCCCCGTACGGCGATCTGAACCCCTGGTCGAACATCGCCGCCGCCGCCCAGCGGGCCGGTGGCGAGGCCGTGTCGGCCGAGACCGCGCTCGCGTCGATGCTGAGCGAGCCGACTGATCCGGCCGGCCCGGCTCGGGCGCTGCGCGTCGGCGCCGCAGCCGATCTGTGCCTGCTGCGCGCGCCGCGGGGGCCGGACCTGAGGCGGACGCTGGGGCGGCGGACGCTGGGCGAATCCGGCCCGACGCCGGTGTTGGCGACCTTCCTGCAGGGCAGGCTGGGCTTCCAGGCCGATCCCGCAGCCGACGATTAGCTCAGGTCGGGGGACGGCGTGCCGGCCAGGTACTCGCCGGTGAAACCGGCCCCGAGCGCGCGCAGCGCGGCGTCTAAGTAGACGGTCAGATCGGCATCGGCCCGCACCAGCCAGCGCTCGTAGGCGGCTCGACAGGCCGCCAGCGTAGTGCGGCCGACAGCCAGGGGCAGCAGCGAGTCTGGCGGTTGGCCGGTCCAGGCGCCGGCGTAGTCGGCGACGACCTGCTCCCAGGCGTCGTAGTGCGGGGCCGCGCTGGCCTGCAACGCGGGCACGGCGCCGATCAGGTTCATCCGGGCCCGCAGCTCGGGGACGTCTCCGGCGCGGTAGTGGTTCACCTGGACGACGGCTCGCCGGACTCCCTCCATCAGCTCGACCTGGGCCGGCAGTGATTGGAACGCCGCCCGCAGCGCCTGCACCTCGCCGTCGAACTCGTTCCACAGGACGGCCGCCTTGGAGTCGAAGTACCGAAAGAAGGTGCGGCGGCTGACGCCCGCTGCGGCCGCGATGTCCTCGACGGTGGTCTCCTCGTAGCCCCGTTCGGTGAACAACCGCAGGGCTATGACCTCGAGCTCGCGACCGCTGGTGCCCGGCGGTCGGCCGCGACGGACGGCCGCCGATTCGGACACTGAGCCAGCGGCTAATGCGGCGGCTGACTCGGCCACGGCCACGGTCACTCGGTCACCCTCGATGTCAGTCATCAGATCCTGCCTGCCACGCTTGATTCCGGCACCTAGCGACGTTAACGTAAAGAATAATTTGTCACACTGTGCCGAAATCGAGCCTGGAGGCGGTGTCGCGGTGTCTGGACCATCGGGCGGCCACTGGCTCACCGACCTGACCTGGCCGGAGACCGACGCGCTGGCCGCAGGGGGCGCGTTCCTGGCCGTCCCGCTCGGCTCGACCGAGCAACACGGACCGCACCTGCCGCTGTCGACCGACACCGACATCGCACTGGCGCTGTGCGCTCGGCTGGCTGCCGGTCGACCGGACGCGGTCATCGCCCCGCCGGTGCCCTACGGCTCGAGCGGGGAGCACGCCGGCTTCGCTGGCACTCTCTCGATCGGCCAGGGCGCGCTGGAGCTGCTGCTCGTCGAGCTTTGCCGCTCAGCGACCGACACGTTCGGCCAGATCCTGCTGGTGTCCGCGCACGGCGGCAACAGCGAGGCGGTGACCCGCGCGGTGCGGCAGCTGCGATCAGAGTCGCGCGACGTGAGCGTGTTCACGCCGCGGTGGTCGGGGGATCCGCACGCAGGCCGACCGGAGACCGCGCTCCAACTGGCCTCCCGGCCCGACCGCGTCCACTCTGATCGAGCAGTGGCCGGCGATCAGCGCCCGCTGCCGGAGATCCTGCCGCTGTTGCGTGCGGGCGGGGTCCGCGCGGTCAGTCCGTCCGGCATCCTGGGCGATCCCCGCGGGGCCACCGCGGCCGAGGGCGCGCGCCTGTTGGACGAGCTCGCGGCCGCCCTGCTCGCTCACGTCGCCGCCTGGCGGAGCAGCGGCGACCAATGACCGTGCTCGCCCCCGGGCCGACGGCCGGCCCTCGGTGAACGAGCCCAATCGGGTCGGCCTGCCCGCGGGCTTCGCGCTCGACTTCGACGCCGACACCCGTGAGCTGGACGACGCGACGCTGTACGGCGGCTCGCCGGCTCGCGTGCTGCGGTTCTCAGCCGCCGGGGCGCGGGTGCTGCGGGAGCTCGGCGCGGGCCCAGTCCGATCGATCGCCGCCGGCTTGATCGCCCGGCGCCTGACCGACGCCGGACTGGCTCACCCGCGCCCGGCGCAGGCCAGCCGGCGCGCCGAGGTGACCGTCGTCATCCCCGCCCGCGACCGGGTCGAGCTGCTGCGCGACTGCCTCGCGGCGGTGGGCTCGGACTACCCGGTGCTGGTCGTCGATGACGGCTCGAGCGATCCGGACGCGGTGGCCGCCGTCGTCGCCCAGGCGGGCGCGCGACTGATCCGCCGCCCAGTCAACGGCGGCCCGGGGGCCGCGCGCAACAGCGGCCTGGACCGGGTCGACACCGAGCTGGTGGCGCTGCTGGACAGCGACTGCCAGCCGCCGGCCGACTGGATCCAGCCGCTAGCGGCGCATTTCGCCGATCCGTTGGTCGCCGCGGTGGCCCCCCGGGTGGTGGCCGCGCCCAGCCCGACCGCGGCCGGCCGCTACGGCGCGGCGCGGGGCAGCCTGGACCTCGGCCACCGCTCGGCCAACGTCCGCGCCGGCACCCGGGTCTCCTACGTGCCGACGGCGGCGTTGCTGCTGCGTCGGTCCGCCCTGACCGAGCCGGTCTTCGATCCAGCGCTCCGGTTCGGCGAGGACGTCGACCTGATCTGGCGGCTGCTGGATTCCGGCTGGATCGTCCGCTACGACGCCAGCGTCGCCGTGCCGCACCGCGAGCCGGACCACTGGGCGCCGCTGCTGACTCGTCGCTTCGACTACGGCACGTCGGCCGCTCCGCTGTCCCAACGCCATCCCGACGCCCTGGCGCCGCTGGTGGTGCTGGGTTGGCCCGCGGTCGCGGTGGCGGCGGCGTTGGCCCGCCGACCGGCGCTGGCGGCCGGGGGAGTGTTCGCCTACTGGCTCAGCGTCCGGGGCCGGCTCGCGCAGGCCGGGCTGCCCGCGGCCCAAATTCGGACGACGGTCGGCCAGGCCACCCGGTTGACCTGGCTCGGCGTCGGCCGTTACGCCACGCAATTCGCCGCCCCAGTGTTGGCCGCCGGGCTGCTCGTCGCCCGCCGCCCCGGCGAGCGTCCTGGCCGCCGGCTGGCGATCGCGGCGCTGCTGCTCAGCAATCCGGCGCAATCGTTTCGAGCCGCCGCCGAACGTGGCGAGCGGCCGACCCTGTCGCCGGCCGCCTTCGCGCTGGCCCACCTGGTCGATGACATCAGCTATGGCGCCGGGGTGTGGGTCGGCTGCTGGCGGCATCGGACGCTGCGACCGTTGATCCCGCGGTGGGGCCGGCGACCCCGGCGACCAGTGCGATGAGCCGGTCCCAGCCGTTCGCATCGGTCGCTGAGGCCCAGGGTCGCGCTCGCCGTCGGCTGCCGGGCTCGGTCTACGGCGCGTTGATCGCGGGGTCCGAGCGCGGTCTGACGGTCGCCGACAACCAACGGGCTTTCGCCGAGCTGGCGCTGCGCCGTCCGGCTCTGAACCTCCGCGGCCGGACCGGGCCGGCCCCCGAGTTGGGCACGGCGGTGCTCGGCCAGCGACTGGCGCTGCCGGTGATCATCTCGCCGACCGGGGTGCAGGCCGTGCACCCGGACGGCGAAGTCGCCGTCGCCCGGGCGGCCGCCACGCGGGGCACCGCCCTCGGCCTGAGCTCCTTCGCCAGCAAGCCGGTCGAACAGGTGATCGCGGCCAACCCGGCCACCCTCTTCCAGATCTACTGGTCCGGCGGCCGTGACCTGATCCTGACCCGACTGGAGCGCGCTCGGGCGGCGGGCGCGGTCGGGCTGATCCTGACCTCGGACTGGTCGTTCTCGCAAGGCCGCGACTGGGGCAGCCCGGCCATCCCGGAGCAGGTCGATCTCCGCGCGATCGCCCAGCACGCCCCGGAGGCGTTGCGTCATCCGCGGTGGCTCTGGTCCTATCTGCGGACCGGCTCGATTCCGGAGTTGCGGACGCCGAACATGGCGCGCGGCGACGGGCGGTCGTTGACCTTCTTCCAGGCTTACCGGGAGTGGCAGGCCACCCCGCCGCCGAGCTGGGCCGACCTCCGTTGGCTGGTCGAGCAGTGGGACGGCCCGTTCCTGCTCAAGGGCACCACCCGGTTGGACGACGCGCGCCGGGCGGTCCAGGCCGGGGTGACCGCGCTGTCGGTGTCCAACCACGGCGGCAACAACTTGGACTCGACGCCGGCGACCGTCCGCGCCCTGCCGGCGATCGCGGCGGCCGTCGGTGATCAGATCGAGATCGTGCTCGACGGCGGCGTCCGGCAGGGCGCCGATGTGGCCAAGGCGCTGGCCTTGGGGGCGCGCGCCGTGCTGATCGGCCGAGCCTATTTGTGGGGCCTGGCCGCTGACGGCCAAGCGGGAGTCGAGCGGGTGCTGGATCTGCTGCGCGACGAGCTGGCGGCGATCCTGATCGGGCTCGGGCACGCCAGCGTCACCGAGCTCAACCCGGACGATCTGCTGGTTCCAGACGGCTTCGCGCGAGTGCTCGGGATCCCCGGCCCCGCCGAGGCGCCGTGTGACTAGGCCGGCTCGCTGACCGACTGCAGGACCTCGGCCGCCCGCGGCGGTCGGGGCACCCGGATCGCGGCCGCGACCAGGAGCACCGCGGCCAACAGGAAGATCGCCGAGGCCAGGAAGGCCCGGTCGGCTCCGTGCACGAAGATCTCGTGGGCGCGCTCGACGGGGTCGAGTCCCGGCATCGGCCGCGCCGCCTGATCATTGCTGGCCGCGCCGAAGATGGTGACCAGGATGGCCACCCCCAGCGTGCCGCCGAGTTGCTGCATGACGTTGACCAGTCCCGAGGCCGCGCCGGCGTCGGCTGGCGCCACCCCGGACAGGGCAGCGCCGGTCAGCGGCACGAAGGCGGTGCCGTTGCCGATGCCGACCAGCAGCAGCGAGGCCAGCAACAACGGGTAGCCGGTGTGCTGGGACAGCTGGGTGAGCAGCAGCAGGCCCAACAGCGACAGGCTCATGCCGCCGGCCATCTGCACGGTGGGGTTGATCCGTCGAGCCAGTCCGCGGGAGCTCAGCTGAGAGGCGGCGAACAAGGCCGCCGTCAGGGGTAGGAAGGCGAGACCGGTCTTGATCGGGCTGTAGCCGAGCACATCCTGCAAGAACTGGGTGAGGAAGAAGAACATCCCGAACATGCCGGCGACCATCAGGGCCCGGGAGAGATTGGCGCCGCTCCGGTTTCGATCGGTCAGCAGCCGCAGCGGGGTGATCGGGGCAGACGCTCGGGCCTCGGTCACCACGAAGGCGGCCAGGAACACGACGCCGAGCCCGAAGGCGAACAGGGTGATTGGATCGGCCCAGCCGTCGGTGGCCGCGCGGACGAAGCCGTAGACCAGCGAACTCATGCCCAGGGTCGACGTGACGGCCCCGGTCAGGTCGAATTTCCCGTGCTGGCGCTCGGTCTCGGGCAATGCGAGCCGAGCCACGACCAACAAGACCGCGCCGATGGGAACGTTGACGAACAGCACCCAGCGCCAGGAGGCCCACTGGGTCAGCATGCCGCCCAGCACCAGGCCGACGGCGCTGCCGCCGATGGAGACCGCGGTGTAGTACCCGAGGGCGCGGGTGCGTTCGCGTCCCTCGGCGAACAACGTGGTCAGGATGGCCAGCGCCGAGGGAGCGGCCAACGCGCCGCCGACGCCCTGCACGGCCCGGGCCGCGAGCAGAAAGCCGCTCGAGGTGGCGAAGCCACCGAGCAGCGAGGCGAGGGTGAACAAGGCGATGCCGACGCCGAAGGTGCGGCGGCGGCCCAGGATGTCACCGGCGCGGGCGCCGAGCAACAGCAGCCCGCCGAAGGCCAACGTGTAGGCGTTGATGACCCAAGACAGATTGGCGGTCGAGAGCGAGAGCGAGCGCTGGATGTCGGGCAGGGCGACGTTGACAATGGTCGCGTCGAGCACGACCATCAGCTGGCCTACGAGGATGATCAGGAGGATGAGGTTTTTGGAGGCCGTGGCCCTGGGTGCGCCGCCCCGCCCGCGAGCTGGCGAAAGCGATGGTGCTGGTCGAGCTGGTGCCGTCATAGGGTGACGATCCCTTCCGTGAAAATGCGGGTGCGGTGTTAAAGTGGAGGGGTCCTCCGATAACTATACGGAGGCAGCCTCCGGTTAACCAAATCGACTGACCTAGATCGACCAAAGCCCCGCCCCAAACCCCCGTAACGACCCGAAGCGATCCGGAGCCCGACGCGAAAGGAGCGAACCGCCAATGACTCAGGTGGCCGGACTTACCGGCTCGGAGCCGGTCACCGGCGCGTTGTCGCGCCGGCCCAAACGCGCCGACGCGCGCCGCAACTACGACAAGCTGATCGAGGCGGCCCGCACCGCGTTCACCGAGCATGGCGTGGACGCCTCCCTGGAAGACGTCGCCCGCCGCGCAGGGGTCGGGATCGGGACGTTGTACCGGAACTTTCCGTCCCGGCAGGAACTGCTCGAGGCGACCTACTTAGAAGAAGTGCAGGCGCTGTGCGAGTCCGCCGAGCAGTTCGCCGACGCCGAGCCCTGGGACGCCCTGGTCGGCTGGTTGAACCGCTTCGCCGCCTACGCCACCACCAAAAAGGCGCTCTCCGCTGAGCTGCTGGCCACCATCGGCGCAGAGTCCGATGTCTTTCGCGGCTGCCACGACGCGATCTTCGAGGCCGGTGAGCCGTTGTTGGCGCGGGCCCAGCAGGCGGGCGTGGTCCGTCCGGACGTCGGCTTCGCCGATGCCGTCCGGCTGGTCAGCGGCATCTCGATGGTGCGGATGCAGCAGCCCGAGCAAACCGAGCACCTGCTCGCCCTCGCGCTCGACGGCCTGCGGTACCGGCCCGACCCGGTTGCCGCCGACGCGAACGGGGCGGCGGCGGGCTAGCGGCCGATCTTGCTCTCGCGCGAGAGCAGCGCATCCACGACCAACCCGATGCCGATGGCCAGCATCCAGACGTCCTTGGCGACGGCCGTGCCCGCCTGGGTCGGCCGCGGGTCGCCCGGCGGGTGCATGCCCGGCGTCTTCCACCACATGCCCAGCATCGAGCCCGAGAAGCCGGCCAAGCCGGCGCCGGCCACCCCGGCGGGCACCATCGGGGTCAACAACGCCCCGCCGAGGGCGACCTCGCCGAGGGCCAACAGCTTCAGGAATTTCTTGGGCTCGATCGCCGCCAAGCCCGGGTAGGCCCCGGCCGCCATGCCGTGAAGAGCCTGCGCCGTCTGCTCGTCGCCCTTCAGCTTGCTCAGGCCCGAGTTGAGAATGAATGCCCCGGTCGCGATCCGACCAGGTGCTCTGCGTAAACGTGCCGCCAACGACATGTGAACCTCCTGCCCTCAGGCTAGCGAAGACTGCTGCGACAATGATGGCCGGACGAGACAAGTGGGAGAGCTAGATGACTAAACGCCCGACCTGGACGTACTCCGGAGCCGTTCCCCTCATCGGCGACCTGTCGGCGCTGGAGTCAGAGTTGCACACCGGGCGGATCGAGGCGGTCGAGCTCGGCTACCGCGCGGAGCCGGACTCAATCGACGTGCAGGAGGCCATGTTGGTCGGCGAGGACCACCTGATCTCAGCCGAGGAAGCCGAGGCGCAAGGCGTGCCGTTCGTCCCCACCCACACCCGCTTCATCATGAGCTGGCCCGGCGAGAGCTGAGGCTCAGGCGTTGGCTTTCTCGCTCAGCGCCCGGGCCGTGTCGACGGCCGCCCGGTTGGCTTTGACGAGTTCGGCCCGGCTCCGATCGATCTGATCGGCCAAGGCCGGGACGTCCTCGGCCAGGGTCAGGCTGGTGGAGATCAGCGTGAGGTCCATGCCCAGCGAGGTGCCCAAGATGAGCTGCAGCACCGGCACCCCGTGGTCCCAGCCCTCGGTCGCGGTGCCGGTGTCATAGGAGGCGCCGCGGCTGGTCACCACCACGACCGGACGGCCGGCCATGGGCTGGCTGGCCACGTCGAACGGCGCGGTCACGCCGGGCAC
>JAOPUY010000235.1 GCA_025963265.1 Frankiales bacterium
CGTCGACTGGATCGCCTCGCGGTCCAACGTCGACCCCTCCGCCGCCGACGAGCCGGCGGCGACCGTGGTGGCCGGATGAGCGAGGCGGGCGCGGGGGAGGAGACCTCCTACCGGGTGGCCGTCTCCGCCGACGAGGACGGCCCGAGCGCGGTGTTCGAGCACCTGTGGACGCCCTACCGGATGGCCTACATCCGCGGGGAGGGCAAGCCCACCGGCGTCCACGACTGCCCGTTCTGCGTCATCCCGACGCTGAGCGACGAGGACGGCCTGGTCGTCGCCCGCGGGACGACCGTCTACGCCGTCCTCAACCTGTACCCGTACAACGCCGGGCACCTGATGGTGGTGCCCTACCGGCACGTGGCCGAGTACACCGACATCACCGAGCTCGAGGTCGCCGAGTTCGGCCGGTTCACCCAGCTGGCCATGACGGCGCTCCGCACGGCCTCGGGCGCGCACGGCTTCAACATCGGCATGAACCAGGGCGTCGTCGGCGGGGCCGGCATCGCCGCCCACCTGCACCAGCACGTCGTCCCGCGGTGGGGCGGCGACATGAACTTCATGCCGATCGTCGGCCAGACCCGGGTGCTGCCGCAACTGCTGGCCGACACCCGCCGCCTCGTCGCCGGCGCCTGGCCCAGCCCGCCAAGCTAGCGCAGTCCCAAACGGCCATCGCGGCCAAACTGCCAGCACGGCCATCGCGGCCAACTGCCAGCGCGGCCAGCGCTCAGCCGCTGGCCGCTCGCAACGCCTGCAACGCCTCGTCCGCGTGGATGTTCATGTTCATCTCGCTGGCGATCTCGGCGATCAGCCGGCTGTCCGAGCCGATCACGAAGGTCCGCCGCTTCACCGGCAGCGGCCCGAAGCGACGTTTCACGCCGAATTGGCGGGCGACTTCGCCGTCCTCGTCGGACAGCAGCGGGTAGTCGAAGCCGTTGACGTCGGAGAACTCCTTTTGCTTGGCCACCGAGTCAGTGCTGATGCCGACCCGTTGCGCGCCGGCCTCCTCGAACGCCGCGCCCAGATCCCGGAAGTAACAGCTCTCCTTGGTGCAGCCGCTAGTCATCGCCGCCGGGTAGAAGAACAGCACAACCGAGCCGTATTGCAGCAGCGAGCTCAGCGTGCGCCGCTGACCGTCCTGATCCGGCAGCTCGAAGTCCGCCACGATGTCGCCCTTTTTCATTGCCCCGCCCCAGTCCTTGATTCTCCGGCTAGCACGCATGGTGCCACTCTCAGCAGAGTGGTTCGGAGTCCGAATGGATACGGATTGCCGGCGATGAGCCGCCGTGCTGGCCGCCCGCCGCGCCGGGGAGCAGGAGCCAGCTGTGCGGTCGCTATCGTTGAGCAGTGCTGAACCTGCTGCGGGCGCCGCTCTCCCACGTGATCATGCCGCTCGCGCGGCGGTTGATCCGGCTGGGCGTGACGCCGGACATGGTCACCATCTTCGGCACCATCGCAACCACCGCTTCCGCGTTGTATTTTTTCCCGCAAGGCAAGTTCTTCACCGGGACGCTGTTCGTATGGGGCTTCGTGATGCTCGACATGCTGGACGGGGCGGTGGCCCGGGCCGGCGGTCTGAGCTCCAAGTTCGGCGCCGTGCTCGACTCCAGCTGCGACCGGATCGCCGACTCCGCCGTGTTCGCCGGCCTGGCCTGGTGGTTCGCCCGGCACGACCACCCGCGATTGCTCGCGCTGGCCCTGCTGTGTCTGGTGCTGGGCTCGCTCACGTCCTACATCAAGGCGCGAGCCGAGGGGATGGGCATGACCGCCAACGTCGGGATCGCCGAGCGCAGCGAGCGGCTGGTCATCATCCTGGTCGGCACCGGACTGACCGGCTGGCCCTGCCACGTCCCGCACGCGCTGGAAGTGGCGCTCTGGCTGCTGGTGGTGGCCTCCACGATCACCGTCGGACAACGTTTCGCCACGGTCTGGAAACAGGCCAAAGCCGCCGACGCGCTGGCCGTCGGGCCCGGCGTCACCACCAGCTGATGCGGCTGTCCGCCGGCTCGACGGCCCGGCTGAGCGATTGGGCCTTCGGCGCCGCCTGGCGGCTGCTGCGCGCGACTCCGGCCCGTCCCGCCGCCTGGGTGTTCGACCGCGCCGCCGACCTCGTGACTCGCCGCAACGGCCCGGCGGTTCAGCAATTTCGGCGCAACCTGGCCCGGGTCAGCGCCGGCCTGGACGGACGCTCGCCGCTGCCGCCCGCCGAGCTGGACGAGCTCGTCCGCGAGGGCGTGCGCTCCTACGCCCGGTACTGGCTCGAGACCTTTCGATTGCCGGCCATGAGCGTCCCCAGCATCCTGGCCCGGGCCAGCACTGAGCACGCCGACCGGTTGGACGCCGCGCTGGCTCAGGGCAAGGGCGTCATCCTCGCGCTGCCCCACAGCGGCAACTGGGAGGTCGCCGGCATCTGGCTGATCGCTCGCGGCCAACCGTTCAGCACCGTCGCCGAACGCCTCAAACCGGAATCGCTGTTCGACAAGTTCGTCGCCTATCGCGAGGGCCTGGGCATGGAGGTGCTGCCGCTCACCGGAGGTCCGCCGCCGACCGAGCGGTTGAAAGCGCGGCTGGCCGGCGGCGGAGTGATCTGCCTGCTCGCCGACCGCGATCTGTCCCGCCGCGGCCTGGAAGTCAGCTTCTTCGGCGAGCCGACCCGAATGCCGGCCGGCCCGGCGCTGCTTGCGGCTCAGACCGGCGCGGTCCTGCTGCCGGTGCACGTGCACTACACCGACCACGGCTGGGGTCAGTGGGTGGGCGAGCCGGTCGAACTGGGGGACGGCAGCCTGCGCACCCGGCTGCAGACGGGGACCCAGGCGCTGGCCGACGCGTTCGCGGATCGGATCGCGCAATACCCGGCCGACTGGCACATGCTGCAGCCGCTCTGGCTGGCCGACCTGTCGCCGCGGGAGGACTGAAGCGATGCGGGTGGGAATGGTCTGCCCCTACAACTGGGACATCCCGGGCGGCGTGCAGGCCCACGTCCGGGACCTGGCCGAGACCCTGATCGGCCTCGGCCACGAGGTGTCCGTGCTGGCCCCGGGCGATGACGAGACGGTCGGACTGCCGGCCTACGTCGTGCCGGCCGGCAAAACGGTGGCTGTGCCCTACAACGGCTCGGTGGCCCACCTGCAGTTCGGGCTGGTCTCGGCCACCCGGGTGCGCCGCTGGCTGCGCGACGGCGACTTCGACCTCGTCCACGTCCACGAGCCCGCGCCGCCCAGCCTCTCGCTGCTCACCGTGCTGCTGGCCGACGTGCCGTTGGTGGCCACCTTCCACTCGTCCTCCACCCGGTCCCGGTGGCTGCAGCTTTTCGACGGCGTGGTCCAGGCGGTGCTGGAGCGGCTGTCGGGCCGCATCGCGGTGTCCCAGTCCGCCCGCAAGATGATCATGGTGCACCTCGGCGCCGACGCGGTCGTCATCCCCAACGGGGTCCGCATCGAGAGCTACCTCGACGCCCCGACCCTGCCGGGCTATCCGCGCGAGGACGACGGCCCCCCGGGCGGCGACAACTCAGCCGGCGGGACGATCGGGTTCATCGGACGCTACGACGAACCCCGCAAGGGGATGCAGGTCCTACTGCCGGCCGTGGAGAGCTTGGTCGCGGCCCGGCCGCAGCTGCGGCTGCTGGTCGCCGGCCGCGGCGAGGAGTCCGACTTCCGGCGTCAGCTGCCCGCCGCGCTCGCACCCAACGTCGTGATGCTCGGCCAGGTCAGCGAGGCCGAGAAGGCGAGCCTGCTGCGCAGCGTCGACGTCTACGTCGCACCGAACACCGGCGGCGAGAGCTTCGGCATCATCCTGCTCGAGGCGATGGCGGCCCGCACCGCCATCGTGGCCAGCGACATCGACGCCTTCCGCCGAGTCCTCGACGACGGGCGGGCCGGGGTGCTGTTCGCCAACCTCAACTCGACGGCGCTCGCCGCCGCCCTCGAGTCGGTGTTGTCCGATCGGGCGTTGCGCGAGCAGTTGGCCTACGCCAGCGCCGAGGTGGTCCGCCCCTACGACTGGGCCGTCATCGCCAAGCAGATCCTGCGGGTCTACGAGATCGCCATCGCCGGGGCGGCCCGCGGCTAGCGATCCCCGCTGTTGACGATCCCCGCTGTTGACGATCCCCGCTGTTGGCGATCCCGCAGGGAGGGGTCTCGCGGTGTCGATTCGGCCGCTGGACGGTCGCTGACCTAGGCTCTGTAGCCATGTCCTCGATCGGCTGGCTGATCGTCGCCGTCGTCCTGGCTGTCCTGATCACCGTCTGGGTGACCTCGACGCTGACTCGTCTGGACCGGCTGCACGCCCGGGTCGACGCCGCCCAAGCCGCGCTGGACGCTCAACTGGTGCGTCGGGCGGCGGCCCTGCTGCACCTGGCCGAGATGCCGTCCAACGGGCTGCCGGCGGAGGTGTCCCACGATCTCGCCGAGGCGGCCCGACACGCCATGGAATTGGGCATTCCGGACCGCGCGGCGATCGAGAATCGGATCGCCCGCTCCATCTCCGAACTCGCCGCCTACCGCGAGCGGCTGCCGGCCGAGGTCGTCGAGGAAGTCTCCGAGGCGGCCAATCGGGTGCTGATCGCACGGCGATTCTTCAACAACGCGGTGCGCGACACTCGTACGCTGCGGGCTCGGAGGATGCCGCGGCTGCTTCGGCTGGCTGGCCACCGCGAGCTGCCGCAGTACTTCGACATCGATGACAGCAGCCTGCTGAACGAGCCCCCGCTGCCCCAGGCAGCCGAGTCACCGAATATCCAACCAAGGAGTACGACATGATCGCGCGGCCGTCCAAACGCACCACCATCATCGGCGCCGCAGTGGTGGTCGTAGTAGCCGTCGCCGGCGGCGTGTCCGCGGTCGCGTTGACCGGCAACGACAAGAAAGCCGTCGCCGCTCCCTCGACTAGCGCCCCCGCCCCGACGAGCGCGGCGGTCACCACGCCCACCCCGACCCCGACGCCGAAACCGAAGCCGGCCCCGGTCAACCCCCTTACCGGCATCGGCGCGCCGCCGAAGGGCCCGGTGTTCGCGGTCAAGATCGATGACACCGACAACGGCCGGCCGTCGGTCAACCTCGATCAGGCCGACATCGTCTACATCGAGCAGGCCGAGGGTGGCCTGTCGCGGTTGGTGGCGGTGTTCGCGACGAACAAGCCCGTCGTCGAGCCGGTGCGTAGTGT
>JAOPUY010000276.1 GCA_025963265.1 Frankiales bacterium
CATGAGCCATAACGACGCCCGGCCGAGCGAGGCTTCGCTGCGAGTGGGCATCATGGGCGGCACCTTTGATCCCATCCACCACGGCCATCTGGTCGCGGCCAGCGAGGTGGCCGATCTGTTCGATCTGGACGAGGTCGTCTTCGTCCCGACTGGCCAGCCGTGGCAAAAGGTGGACCGGGAGGTCAGCCCGGCCGAGCATCGCTATCTCATGACCGTGGTCGCCACCGCGTCCAACCCGCGGTTCTGGGTGAGCCGGGTCGACATCGACCGGCCGGGCCCGACCTTCACCGTCGACACCGTCCGCGACATCGCGGCGATCCGCCCCGGGGCCAAGATGTTCTTCATCACCGGCGCTGACGCCTTGCAGGCGATCCTGTCGTGGAAGGACGCCGAGGAGTTGTTCGGGATGTGCCATCTGGTCGGCGTGACCCGCCCCGGCTACCACCTCTCGGGTGATCACTTGCCCTCGGAGTCGGTCACGCTGCTCGACGTCCCCGCGCTGGCGATCTCGTCGTCGGCCGTGCGCGAGCGGGTCCGGTCCGATCGCCCGGTCTGGTACCTGGTGCCCGACGGCGTGGTGCAGTACATCGGAAAGCACGCGCTCTACCGCGGCTGATGCCAGCATTGGCTGACTCGACCGCTGCCCGTGCGGGGCGCCGGTCAAATAGAGTGACGGGATGTCCGAGGACTCGCAGCCCGCTGGCCCCGGAGACGCCACCGAGATCCCGACGGTGATCCCGACCGCTTTTGCGAGGCCGGCCGACGATCGGTACTTCGAGGACTACCGGCCGGGCGACGTCTACGACTTCAGCCAGCGGATCACCGTCGAGCAGGACGCGTTGATCGCGTTCGCGCGGCAGTTTGACCCGCAGTCCTTCCACATCGACCCGGTCCAGGCCGCGACCGGTCCCTACGACGGCTTGATCGCCAGCGGCTGGCACACCGCCGCGATCATGATGCGGCTCTACGTCGACCAGTACGGCTCGGCCGTGGCCAGCTTCGGCGGTCCGGCCGCCGACGAATTGCGGTGGCTGCACCCGGTGCGTCCAGGCGATCAGTTGCGGCTGCGGACCACCGTGCTCAACGCCCGGCGCTCGGAGTCCAAACCGGACCGGGGGATCGTGCGGATCCTGTGCGAGCTGGAGAATCAGCGCGACGTGCTCGTCTTCACCGCGACCATCGTGAGCCTGATCGGCACCCGGGCCGGCCGGGACGAGGATCCGCTCAGCGCGACCGGGCGAATCTGATCTCGTCGCTGTAGGAGCCGTCGGCGTTTCGCAGCCGGCCGACGTCCACGCTCTGCACGGTGAACCCGGCCCGCTCGGCGGCTTTGGCTGAGGCGATGTTCGCGGTTTTGCACCCCAATTCCAACCGCTGGACGTCACTGGCGCTGAACAGCCAGTCCGCGGCCAGCTCCAGGGCCCGGCTGGTGAACCGCCGACCCCGGAACTCCGGCAGCACGCCGTAGCCGATGTCGACGATGCCCGGCGGACCGTGGCGGCGAAGCCCAAGCGCGCCGGCCGGGACACCGGAGGCAGACTCGCAGATCACCAGCTGGGCCTGCTGGCCCGTGAGCCAGTCCAGTCCGGCTCGGTTGGCTCGGCGGACGGCCTCGGCACCCGTCATCGGCGTGTCGAACAGCGACCACCGCAGCGACTCCGGATTGTTGTTCTCAGCCAGCAACACGGCCGCGTCCTGCGGTGTCACCGCGCGCAGGCTGACCACCCCGTCATCCAATCGACCGGGCGCGGGCCAGGCGGGCGGCGTGGGCTGGTCCGGATCGCCCAGGACCCGGGCGAACAGCGCGAGATCGGCCGGTTCGGACGGCGAGCGGGAGCGCAGCACGGCCTCGAAGCTGTAGCCCGCGCGCAGCGCGACCTTGGCCGAGGCCAGATTGGTGATCTCGGTGAGGATCTCCACCCGCCGCGCGCCCTGAGCCAGCGCGAAGCGGGTCAGCGTCCGCACGGCCTCGCTGGCGTAGCCCTGGCCCCACTCGGCGCGGGCCACCCAGTAGCCGATCTCGGTGATGGCGGAGTCACCGGCGAGCCCGCGCAGCGCGATGGAGCCGATCACCCGTCCTGAGGTGTTCTCGGCCATCGCCAGCATCAACTCCACGCCGAGCGCGGCCGCCTGCGGCGCGCTCTGCCCGACGTAGCGCTCCGCTTCGGCGATCGTGTACGGCTGCGGGAGCGAGAGGTGCTCGTGCATCGCCGGATCCGCCATGATGCGCCCCACCGCTGGGGCGTCGCCCGGCTGCCAGGGCCGCAGCGTGATGCGGCCGCTGTGCAGCACGAGACCGGTCAGCTCGATCCCCCGCCAGCTGCCGCTGGGCTCCTCGGTCGACTCGCTCATCCGGCCAGCGTGGCATAGTGCCCGAGGGCCCGCGCAGCACGCCTACCTGGCAAATGTGACTACGGCGTTTCTCTGCACCGGTGGCGCACGTACTATCGCCATGTGGTTCTCAATAAGCTGCTGCGCGCCGGCGAAGGCAAGATCGTCCGGCGGCTCTCGTCCATCGCCGATCACATCGAAACCCTCGAAGAGGATTACGTCGATCTCAGCGATGCGGAGTTGCGCGCGCTGACCGACCAATTCCGCGAGCGCTACGCCGACGGCGAGACTCTCGACGAGCTGCTCCCCGAGGCCTTCGCCGTCGTGCGGGAGGCCGCTCGGCGCACTCTCGGGCAGTTCCACTACAAGGTCCAGCTGATGGGCGGCGCGGCGCTGCACCTGGGCAACATCGCGGAGATGAAGACCGGCGAGGGCAAGACGCTGGTCTCCACCCTGCCGGCCTACCTCAACGCGCTGTCGGGCAACGGGGTCCACGTCGTCACCGTCAACGACTACCTGGCCGGCCGGGACGCCGACTGGATGGGCCGAGTGCACCGCTTCCTCGGCCTGTCGGTCGGCAAGATCCTGTCCAACATGACTCCGGAGGAGCGGCGGGCCAGTTACGCCTGCGACATCACCTACGGCACGAACAACGAGTTCGGCTTCGACTACCTGCGCGACAACATGGCCTGGTCGACCGATGACCTCGTTCAGCGCGGCCACAGCTTCGCCGTGGTCGACGAGGTCGACTCCATCCTGATCGACGAGGCCCGCACGCCGCTGATCATCTCCGGACCGGCCGATGACAACCAGCGCTGGTACCCGGAGTTCGCGCGGATGGCGCCGCGGATGCAGAAGGACACCCACTACGAGGTCGACGAGAGCAAGCGCACGGTCTCGATCACCGAGGAGGGCGTCGAGTTGGTCGAGGACCAACTCGGCATCGACAATCTGTACGAGGCGGCGAACACCCCGCTGGTCGGTTACCTGAACAATGCGATCAAGGCCAAAGAGCTCTACAAGCGCGACCGCGATTACATCGTGCGCGACGGCGAGGTGCTCATCGTCGACGAGTTCACCGGCCGAGTGCTCGCCGGCCGCCGCTACAACGAGGGCATGCACCAGT
>JAOPUY010000216.1 GCA_025963265.1 Frankiales bacterium
CGGCCTGCGGTGTTCGCGACGTAGAAGTTTGATTTCTGCGACGTGAGCCGCCTGCCGCCGACCTCGGCCGCAGGCGGCTTTTGTGTGTCGGCACAGGCTGTATCGATCTCTCCGTAGCTCAGTGGACAGAGCACGTGGTTACGAGCCACACGGCCGCAGGTTCGAGTCCTGCCGGGGAGGCAAGCCGCGCGAGAGCTCGCGGGGTGAACAAAACGTGGTGGACCGGTGCGCAGGCGAGAGCTACTTCCTTCGAACGGATGATGTCGCCGGTTCGAATCCGGCCGCCGCCGACGCGAGTCGGCGACGTAGCTCAGCTGGCAGAGCGCATAACGGTTCTTTCGTCGACTCTGATCTCGGTCCACCACCGCGGGTCGGCCGGTGCGCAGGCAACGGCTACTTCTGGCATCCAGCGGTTCAAGTCCGCAACGCCGCTGTCGCTTGGTCCTCGGCCGACCCGCCGCAACACCGATCAACCCCATCAGCCCTAACAGCCTTAACAGATCGACTGAGAGAGGAGGAGCAGTGAGCAAGTTCAACCTGACGCGGCTGCGTCGCACCTCGGCCCGCAGCCCGATTCGCACTGAGGCCGTGGCCTCGGGCGTGACCTACGAGGGCGCGCCTGGCTACGCCCGGGACGCCAAGAGCGAGCTGTTCCTGCTCGCGGTGAGCAACCTGGTCGGCGAGGACAGCTTCTACGAGCAGGCTTCTGACCGAGACGCGCGCTTCGCGGCACTAGTCGGCGAGCTGGCCATCGCCGACCCCGACTGGACGGCGCGGCTGATCAGCTGGCTCCGCACTGGTGCGAACCTGCGGTCGGCCGCGCTGGTCGCCGCGGTCGAGTTCGTCGCGGCGCGGCTGGCCGTTGGCGCGGTCGGCGGCAACCGAGCGGTGATCGCCTCTGTGCTGCAGCGGGCCGACGAGCCGGGCGAGTTGCTGGCCTACTGGCTGGCGACCCGCGGTCGGGCGATTCCGAAGCCGGTCAAGCGCGGGGTGGCGGACGCGGCGATCCGCCTCTACTCGGAGCGGTCGCTGCTGAAGTGGGACTCGTCCTTGCGCTCGGTTCGCTTCGGTGACGTGCTTGACCTGACTCACCCGACGCCAGTCGCGGCGTGGCAGGGTGCGCTGTTCCGTTACGCCATCGACCGTCGCCACAACCGAGATGACGTCGTGCCGGCGGAGCTGGCGATGATCAGCGCGCGGGCGCGGCTGCAGGCCCGGCCGGTGGCCGATCGTCGGTCGGTGCTGGCCGATCCGGAGCGCCTTTCGGCGGCGGGCATGACCTGGGAGTCGTTGGCCGCGTGGCTCAATAGTCCCTTGGACGCGGCGGCGTGGTCGGTGGTGATCCCGTCGATGGGGTACATGGCTCTGCTGCGCAACCTGCGGAACTTCGACGACGCCGGGGTCTCCGACGAGGTCGCCGAGCGGGTCGCGGCTCGGCTGGCCGACCCGGCGCAGGTCGCCAAGTCGCGGCAGCTGCCGATGCGGTTCCTGTCGGCCTACCGGGCGGCGCCGTCCTTGCGGTGGGCGGCGGCGCTCGAGCGGGCCCTGTCGACCTCGCTGGCGAACGTCCCGTCCTTGGGCGGGCGGACGCTGGTGCTGGTCGACCGCTCGGGGTCGATGTTCGGTCCGATGTCGGCGCGCTCGCAGTTGACGCGGGCCGACGCGGCGGCGGTGTTCGGCTCCGCGTTGGCGGTGCGAGCGGCCTCAGCCGATCTGGTGGAGTTCGGGACCGACAGCGCGCCGGTGCGCTTTCGCCGGAGCGAGTCGGTGCTGCGGGTGCTGGAGCGGTTCGGCGACCTCGGCGGCACCAACACCGCTGAGGCCGTGCGCCGGCACTACCGCGGCCACGACCGGGTCGTCATCGTCACCGACGAGCAGGCCTGGTTCGACGCTCGTGGTTCGGACCCGACGCGAGAGGTGCCGTCCGCCGTTCCGGTCTACACCTGGAACCTGGCCGGTTACCGCTTCGGGTCGGGGCCGTCCGGCGGCGGCCTGCGGCACACGTTCGGCGGGCTCACCGACGCCGGATTCGCGATGATCCCGCTGCTTGAGGCGGGACGCGACGGGCAGTGGCCGTTTTGACCGCTGCTCGCGGCTAGGCGAGGGGGCCTTCACCGGCAGTTGCTGTCGGTGAAGGCCTCCGCACGCGCCTAACGGCACTTCGGCCGAATGGTGAGGGCAGCGCAGACGGCCGCAGGCTTTGCCGACTCGCTCCGTTTGACGTCCGGATGCTCCATCCCGGCCGGACACTCAGGAGAAACTACTTCAAGCCCGACGCACCTAGGCCCGTGGGCGGATTCGCAGTGTCGTTGGTTTTCGATCCCTCATCCAAAGACCTGCTCAATATCGACCTGGGACGTCAATTGATATGAAGCGAACGTCAGTGGCAACCCGCAAGCCAGTCAGTGGATCTCGGCGATTCGACGGCTGAGCAGTGCGGTCCAGCCAGCCGCGGCGGCCGTCGGACCGCCGAGCCAGTGCACGTCCGTTGACCGGTCGTCGAGGTCTCGACCGGCCCACAGCTGCAGAACCGCCAACCAGCTGGCATAGGTGCCGGAGTGGTCGACTCGTTCTTCCAGCGCGGCGGCGGCGGCCAGCAGCCGCTCATCCTCACCGTAGAGGGCGGCCAGGAAGCCCCGCGCGATCAAGACGTCGGACAAACCCTCGTGCAAGCCGAAGTTCTCAGCTATCGCCTCCGCTCCGTCGAGCAGCCGCGTCGCCTGGGCCTCGTCGCGGGTCGAGGCGAATAGCGCCTGCGCGATCAGCTGGCTCACTTCCGTCCAAATTCCCACCCGCGGCAGGTCGGGGACGTCCCATTTCGCCGGATCACTCTCGCCGGTCCAGCCGTCGACCAAGGCCAGTTCCGATCGGAACAGTTGAATGAGTCCCGAGTCCTTGCGCTCTTCGGCCCGGCGCAGGCCGAGCAGGTAGTTCTCACGGGCGGGTAGCCACAAGGCATTGCAGCGATACACATCCCCGAGCAGGC
>JAOPUY010000282.1 GCA_025963265.1 Frankiales bacterium
CTGAACGCCGGCCGTTGGGATTATCTCTTCTCCATCATCAAGTACTTCCGCGACGCGGGGCCGAAGTTCGTGCTGCCCGACCGCTCGGCCGTGACCATGACCGCTCCGTTCATGCGGGCCTACACCGAACTGCTGGTGTCGACCTGTCACCGCCGCGGCGCCTTCGCGATGGGCGGCATGGCGGCGTTCATCCCCTCGCGGCGGGATGAGCAGGTGAACGCGCGCGCCTTCGCCAAGGTGCGGGAGGACAAGCAGCGCGAGGCCGAGGACGGCTTTGACGGCTCCTGGGTCGCGCACCCCGACCTAGTGCCGATCTGCGCCGAGATCTTCGACGCCGCGCTGGGCGAGCAGCCCAATCAGCTCAAGCGCGACCGCAGCGACGTCAAGCCCGACCTGCCCGGCCTGACCGACCTGTCGGGAGTGGCCGGCGCCGTCACCAGCGAGGGCGTTCGCTCCAACGTGAGCGTGGGAATCCGCTATCTCGCCGCCTGGCTCGGCGGCAGCGGCGCGGTCGCGATCGACAACTTGATGGAGGACGCGGCGACGGCGGAGATCTCGCGATCCCAGATCTGGCAGTGGATTCACAACGCCACCGTGTTGGCCGACCGCGGCGAACCGGTCACGACGGAACTAGTCCGATCGCACATCGACCAGCTGGTCGAGGCCGACGGCACGTTGGCCCAAGCTGCCGAGCTGTTCGTCCGAGTGGCCCTCGACGACGATTTCGCGACGTTCCTCACGCTGCCCGCCTACGATCTGATCGACTGAGGGCCGCGGCCGTGCTTGGCGAATCCTTCTCCGCGCGACTGGACAGTCTGCTGGCGCCCGACGACGTGGCCCGGCTGCAGCGCTACCCCGGAACGGCGCCGGGGCGCCAGCCCGTGCACACGGTCTACGTCCCGGCCGATCAGTACAGCGCGACCACGGTCACCGACTGGGGGACGCAGGCGATGGACGCGCTGGAGGAGTTCGGGCCGCCGCCCGGTTTCGAGCCCGAGGTCTGGGACGAGCTGGAACCGCTCGTGCACGCCAAGCTGGGGACCGAGCCCATCGAGGATCTGCGCATCGACTTCGAGGACGGCTACGGGGTGCGCAGCGACGCCGAGGAAGACGCCGCGGTCGAGGCCGCCGCCGCCGCTTTGCGGCAATCGCACAGCGACCGCAGCGCGCCGCTGTCCCTCGGGCTGCGGATCAAGTCGCTGGAGGGCCCGACGCGGGCGCGGGCGGTCCGGACGTTGGACTTGTTCCTGCATTACCTGCAGTCGGCCGAGGAGCCGCACGCCCTCGGGGAGTCGCCGGTCCCGGAGAGCTTTCGGATCACGCTGCCCAAGGTGACCTCGGTCCGCCAAGTCGCGGCCATGGTGGAGCTGTGCGCGGCCTTGGAGACCGAGCACGCGCTGGCCGAGGGCCGACTGCGGTTTGAGATCCAGATCGAGACGCCGCAGTCCATCCTCGGCGCAGACGGCACGGCGACGGTGGCCCGAATGATTCACGCGGCGGCCGGCCGCTGCGCCGGATTGCATTACGGAACCTATGACTACTCCGCCTCGCTGAGCGTCGCGGCCGCGTTCCAGAGCATGGAGCATCCAGTGGCCGATTACGCCAAAGACGTGATGCAGGTGGCGGCGGCCGGGACCGGGGTGCCGGTCTCAGACGGTTCGACCAACATCTTGCCGGTGGGCGACCTGGCGGCGGTGCGGGCTGGCTGGCAGCTGCACGCCCGGCTGGTGCGGCGATCGCTCGAGCGCGGCATCTACCAGGGCTGGGACCTGCACCCAGCTCAGCTGCCGACGCGCTACGCGGCCACCTTCGACTTTTACCGCTTTGGCCTCGCTGCCGCGGTGACGCGCCTGAACAACTATCTGAGCCGGTCGGCCAGCGGCATTCTGGACGAGCCGGCGACGGCGGCGGCGCTCGCGTCCTACCTGAGCCGCGGCTTGGACTGCGGGGCGTTCGACGAGGCGGCGATCAACGACTTGGTGCCGGCCGGTTTGACGGAGTTGGATCGGCCGACGCTCGACCGGCTCAGCGGGCCGCGTTCTTGAGGAACTGCTCGACGCCCTCGTTGGCCCGGTCGCCGGCGAAGTAGCCGCCGCGGACGTGCCGACGGGTGGTGTCCTCAGCGGTGGCGCGAGCGGCTGAGTGCCAGAGGTAGGCGTCGTGCAGGATGACGTCGCCGCGCTGGGTGTACACCGGGATCTCGCCGGGAATCGCCTCGAATCGCAGGGCCATCTCGAACGGCGGCGGGGTGTCGGTGTAACCGCCGGTGGCCGCCGCGGTGGCTGGCACCTCGATGTCGTTGACGTTGCGGTACGGCGCCGGGGTGGCCCAGCGGTGGCTGCCCGGGACGACTCGCAGGAAGCCGTTCTCGGGCGAGGTGCCGTCGATGTGGAACGTGAACGCCGTCGAAGGCCAGATGTCCAGGCTGGGGCCGGCCTGCCAGTCCGAATGCCAGCCGATCCGGGTGTAGCCGGATTCCTTGCCGGGCCGGGCGTCTTGATAAACGACGCCGAACTGGCTGGCGTCGCGCATCCAGCAGTCCTCGCTCAGCAGGCGGTGCAGCGCGGCGAGCAGATTGGGATGGGCGGTGGCCTCGACGACGGCCGGCGACAGCTCGTTGATGAACTCGACGTAGTTGGCGAACACCTCCGCCTTGGCCGCGTCGTCGAGAAAGACCGTCGAGCCGTAGCGCTCGCTGAGCTCGTGGTTGACGACCTGCTGCTGCGCGCGGACGCACTCGGCCTCCATCCGCTCCATCAGCTCGGCCGCGAACACGTCGCGCAGCACCACGAAGCCGTTCTCGTGATAGCAGAGCTCCATCGCGTCCAGCGTCGCCTCGTCGAAGGCGGATTGTCCCGGCGGGGGCGAGAAGATAGCGGCGGTGGCGGCAGGCTGAATGGGCATGAGCTGATGCTAGGTGCCGTTGACTCGTCTGACCAAAGCGCGCGAGCACCATTTACGTGGCCGAAACATTCGCGTCACCACCGGGTTTCGGCGGCCGCTGGCCCCGGGGTTTACGGTGCTGGAATGCCAGATTCACACTTCGACCGCGATTTAGCGCAGCTGCCCAAGGCGCATCTGCATGTCCATCTCGAGGGCGCCATGCGACCGAGCACGCTGACCGAGCTCGCGGCGCACTACGGCGTTCCGGTGCCGCCCATCCGCGGCTTCGGCTCCTTCACCGCGTTCGCTGACCAGTACGAGGCGGCCACGCACGTGTTGCGGACTGAAAGCGATCTGCGCCGGTTGACCCGGGAGGTCGTCGAGGACGCGGCCGCCGCCGGCGCCGTCTGGATCGAGCCGCAGCTCTACCCGGCCCGCTACGTCGACACCTTGGGCGGCGTCGGCGAGGCCAGCGACATCGAGATCGACGAGGGCCGTGCGGTGGGCGCCCGGCTGGGCGTCGGGTTCGGCCTGATGATCACGGCCGATCGCACCGGCGAGGTGGCCGAGTCCGAGGAGCTGGCCCGGCTGGCGGCGACCCGCTCGGAGTCCGGGGTGGTCTCCTTCGGACTGGCTAACGATGAGGTCGGCCACCCGCCTGAGCTGTTCGAGAAGGCGTTCCGGATCGCCACCGAGGCTGGGCTGATCAGCGCGCCGCACGCCGGGGAGTTGGTCGGTCCGGAGAGCATCCGCGGCGCGTTGGACACCCTGCACGCGAGCCGGATCGCGCACGGGGTGCGGGCGGTCGAGGATCCGGAGCTGGTCGCGCGGCTGGTCGCCGAGGAGATCTGCCTCGATGTCTGCCCCACCTCGAACCTGCTGCTCTCGGTGGTGCCCTCTTTAGCCGTCCATCCGCTCAAGCAACTGGTGGAGGCGGGGGTCCGCTGCACGCTCAACGGCGATGACCCGCTGCTGTTCGGCCCGGGCCTGTTGGAGGAGTACGTGCTGGCCCGCGACGTCTTGGGCCTGAGCGACGAGCAGCTGGCTTTCATCGCGCGTTGTTCGATCGAGGATTCCGGCGCGCCGGAAGAGCTCGTCGCCGACGCCGTGGCCCGGATCGACCAGTGGGCGCTGTGACCGCCCCCCACCTGAAGGAGACGAGATGACGGACACCGACCTGACCGATGCCGATTCGCCCACGCTAGTCGACAAATCCGTCGTCGGGCTGACCGGAGTGCAATACCACGTCGGGGTCAGCGCGGGTGATATCAGCGACATCGTGCTGATGCCCGGGGACCCGTTCCGGGTTCAGCTGATCGCCGACCAGCTCGATGACCCGGTCGAGGTGGCGCACAAACGCGAGTACCGGACGGTGAACGGCTACTACAAGGGCCGGCTCATCACCGCCTGCTCCTCGGGGATGGGCTGCCCGTCCACCGCCATCGGGGTCGAGGAGCTCGCTCGGGCCGGGGCCAAGACGTTCATCCGGGTCGGCAGCACCGCGGCGCTGCAGCCGGGCATCAGCGTCGGGGACCTGATCATCAGCGAGGGTTCGCTGCGTAACGATGGGACGACGGCGGCCTATGTGCCGCCGGGCTACCCGGCCGTCCCGGATTTCGCCTTGACCCTGGCTCTGACCGAGGTCGCGCGGGAATTCTCGCTCAGCCGCGGCTTCGGCGTGCATACCGGCATCAATGCCACCGATGACGCCTTCTACGCCGAGACCCCGGAATGGATCGCCAAACTCTCCTCGCTGGGCATCACCAATGTCGAGATGGAGAGTTCGGCGATGTACGTGGTGGCGCGGCAGCGGGGACTGCGGGCCGGCATGGTGTGCGCGGTGTCGGGGAACCTGGTCACCGGCGACGTCGTCTACGGCCACGCCAACCCGAGGTTGGCCCTCGGTTGGGAGCAGAGCATTGCGGTGGCCCTAGAGGCCGCTTACCGTTTGTACGCCTGATGCTGACAAAGGGTGTCTTAGCGCGCAGCCGGCGCCAGCCGTCTCGGTGGCGGGCCGGTGACGATCCGATAACGGGCCAGGCTAGGCAATCTCGGCGCAACAACGAGTTTCATGTCCGTAACCTTCCGCCCATACGTTCCGCGATTGACGGCATCGTCGCCGGCTAGGGAACTTCAGCTGTTCGATCAAGCGTCTGTCACCCGTATGAGAAGAATCTGTCCGGGACTACCCGTGACCAGCCCACCCAGTCAGGAGAGTTCATGAGCTCGAAGTCCGATTCCCGTCCCGAGTCGAGCACCGCTTTCGGCGGTTCCGGCCTTGCGCGACGGTCGTTCCTGCAATGGGGCGGCGTCGGAGCGCTCGCGATCGGCGCGGCTCCGCTCATCGCGGCGTGTAGCAGCAGCAGCAAGACGACGAGCGGCAGCAGCGCCAGCGCCATCAGCACGGGCAGTTCCAGCGCGGCCCCTGCTGACCTCGGAACCGTCAACATCCAGCTCTCGTGGATAAAGAACATCGAGTTCGCCGGCGAGTACTTCGCCGACCAGAAGGGCTACTACAAGAACGCCGGCTTCTCCGGCGTCACGCTGACCGCCGGCGGCTCGGCCGGCACCAGCGCCGAGGCCGCGGTCGCGACCAAGAAGGCATTCGTCGGACTGTCGTCCCCGAACATCACCGCGCCGGCCATCCTGGCCGGCGCCAAGCTGAAGACGGTCGCCACGACCTTCCAGAAGAACCCGTTCGCGATCCTGTCGGTCGAGAAGAACCCGATCCCCGACGTCGCGTCGATGAAGGGCAAGAAGATCGGCGTGCAGGCCGGTGGCAACACCACGATCTTCAAGGGTCTGCTCAAGGCCAACAACATCTCGCTGTCCGACGTCACGATCGTGCCGGTCCAGTACGACCCGACCGTGGTGACCACCGGTGAGGTCGACGGCTACATGGCCTACATCACCAACGAGCCGATCCTGCTGCAGGCCAAGGGCTTTAAGACCACGACCTTCCTGTTCGCCGACTACGGACTCTCCTTCGTCGCCGAGACCTACGTGGTCAGCCAGGACAGCATCGACAACGATCGCGACAAGGTCAAGGCGCTGCTCAAGGCCGAGATCCAGGGCTGGACGGACGCGGTGGCCAACCCGACCCAGTCGGCGACCTACGCGGTCGGCACCTACGGCAAGGACCAGAACCTGGCCCAGGCCGAGCAGGTGGACGAGGCCAACGCGCAGAACGGCCTGATCGTGTCAGCCGATTCGATCGCCAATGGGCTGTTCACCATGACCGATGACCTGATCGCCGCGAACATCAAGGCGCTCGCGCTCACCGGCGTGACGATCACCGCCGAGCAGCTGTTCGACCTGTCGCTACTCAAAGAGGTCTACAGCGAGAACCCGTCTCTGATCACGGCGTTCGCGACCGCCGCCGCCTCGGCGACCGCGAGCGCGTCCCCCAGTTCGTCCTGAGCTCACAAGCCAAGGGGCCGCTGCACACGTCCAGCGCCCCTTGGCTTTTAGCTCGTAGTCGGGTTCAGTTGAGGCCAGCCCCTCTCCTCCAGATCGTCCGCGGAGAGGGCTCGCCGGGAGGTAAAAATGTCGCCATCCATCGCCACCGCCACGACGAAGAGCGCGTCGGTGCGGCCGACCAGCTCCGGCATCACCTTGCAGGGGCTGGGCAAGACCTTCAGTCTCGGACGCCGGTCGGTGACCGCGCTGGCCGACACCGACCTGACGACCGAGAAGGGTCAGTTCCTGGCCCTGCTCGGGCCGTCCGGCTGTGGCAAGTCCACCATCCTGCGGATTCTCGCCGGGCTGGAGACGCCGTCGAGTGGGATGGCCTTGGTCGAGGGCCGAACGCCGGCCGAGCTGCGGCGCGATCACTCGCTCGGCATTGCCTTCCAGGACTCGGCCCTGCTGCCCTGGCGCACCGTGCTGTCCAACATCCAGCTGCCGCTGGAGGTGTCGGGGACCTCGGTGGACAAGTCCTTCATCGCCGACCTAGTCAAGCTGGTCGGCCTCGAGGGGTTTGAGAAAGCCAAGCCGGCTCATCTGTCCGGCGGCATGCGCCAGCGGGTGTCCATCGCCCGGGCGCTGGTCGTCAAGCCCTCGGTGCTGCTGCTCGACGAACCGTTCGGCGCGTTGGATGACATGACCCGGCAGCGGCTGAACGCCGAGCTGCTGCGGATCTGGACGGAGAAGCCGGCGACCACGCTGATGGTCACCCACGGCATTGCCGAGGCGTTCTTCCTCTCTGAAGTCGTGGCCGTGATGAGCCCCCGTCCGGGTCGGATCGTCGACGTCGTCCCGATCGACCTGCCGCGGCCGCGGACGC
>JAOPUY010000340.1 GCA_025963265.1 Frankiales bacterium
CAGTCCTTTACACCCACGCCGGCCCGGAGATCGGGGTCGCCTCGACCAAGTGCTTCGCCGCTCAGGTGACGGCCGTGCTGATCCTCGGACTGGCCCTGGCGCAGGCCCGCGGCACCAAGTACGGCGACGAGATCGCGGCTGAGTACGCCCGGCTGGAAGCGATGCCCGCCCTCATCAGCAAGACGTTGCTGGTCGCCGGGCAGGTCCGGTCGGTGGCCCGGGAGATCTCCGCGGCCAAGGCGATCCTCTTCCTCGGCCGCCACGTCGGCTACCCGGTCGCGCTGGAAGGCGCGCTCAAGCTCAAAGAGCTCGCCTACATGCACGCCGAGGGCTTCCCGGCCGGCGAGCTCAAGCACGGGCCGATCGCGCTGATCGAGAACGACCTGCCAGTGGTGGTCGTCATGCCCTCGCCGACCGGTCGCCCGCTGTTGCACCAGAAGATGCTCTCGAACATCGCCGAGATCTCCGCCCGCGGCGCGCGCACCGTGGTGATCGCCGAGGAAGGCGACGAGCTAGTGGCCAAGCACGCGGCCCACCTGATCGAGATTCCGCCGTGCCCGACGCTGCTCTCGCCGTTGCTGACCACCATCCCGCTGCAGATCCTGGCCGCTGAGATCGCCCAGATCCGCGGCCACGACATCGACAAGCCCCGCAATCTCGCGAAGTCCGTCACGGTCGAGTAGCCGATGGACGATGCGGCTAGCTCGTTGATCGTCGACGTCCTGATCGTCGGCGCGGGACCCGTAGGGTTGTTCGGCGCCTACTACGCCGGTGTCCGCGGCCTCAACGTCGCCCTGCTCGACTCCCTGGAGGAGCCCGGCGGCCAGATCACCGCGATGTATCCCGAGAAGGCGATCTTCGACGTCGCCGGCTTTCCGGCCATCCGCGGCCGGGAGCTGGTGGAGAACTTGGTGCGGCAGGCCGCTCCCTTCGCGCCGCGCTACCTGCTCGGCCAGCAGGCGGTCGGCTTGGAGCGGGGCCGCGCCGACGGCGGGTTCGTCGTCACCAGTTCGACCGGACTGCGGATCTCCGCGCGTTCGATCATCATCACCGGCGGTATCGGCACGTTCACCCCGCGGCCGCTGCCGACCGGCGAGGACCGGCTGGGCCGGGGCGTGGTGCACTTCGTGCCCAAGCCGCAGGAATACGCCGAGCTCGACGTGGTGATCGTCGGCGGCGGCGACTCCGCGGTGGACTGGGCGCTGCTGCTCGAGCCGATCGCCAAGTCGGTCACCATCGTGCACCGGCGCGCGGCCTTCCGCGCGCACCCGCACTCGGTGGCGGTCATGCACGCCTCCTCGGTCAACGTGCTCACCGACGCCCAGGTCTCCTCCGTGCTCGGCGATCCGCTGCACAGCGTCGAGGTGACCGTCGACGGCGAGACCGCGCTCATCTCGGCCCACCGGCTGGTCGCCGCACTCGGCTTCATCGCGAATCTGGGACCGCTGCTGGACTGGGGGCTGGAGATCGTGCAGCGCCGCCACCTCGTCGTCGACACCACCATGGCCACCTCCGTCCCCGGCGTGTACGCGTCCGGCGACATCTGCGAATACCCCGGCAAGGTAAGGCTTATCGCCACCGGCTTCGGAGAGGTGGCGACGGCGGTGAACAACGCGGTCGCGTTCATGGATCCCGGGGCGTCGGTCTTTCCCGGGCATCTGTCCGACTACGCGCCGACTGACACGGCGGGCGCTCCGGGGACGCCGACCACGGTCAACACCGGCGGGGTGTCTTGATCATCGCAGTGGGCATCGACGTCGTGCCGATCGAGCGCTTCGCCTCGGCCTCGGAACGGACGGCCCGGTTGACGCAGCGGTTGTTCACCCCGCAGGAGCAGCGGTTGCCCTCCGGCGAGCCGCGGTCGGCCGAGTCGTTGGCCGCCCGATTCGCGGCCAAAGAGGCGCTGGCCAAGGCCCTCGGCGCGCCGGGCGGGATGCGCTGGCACGACGCCGAGGTCGTCTCCGACGAGCACGGGGCGCCTAGTTTCCTGCTGGCCGGCACGGTGGCCGCCCGGGCCGCCGAGCTCGGAGTGGCCCGCGTCCACCTGTCGTTGTCGCACGACGGAGGCATCGCCTCGGCCGTCGTGATCGCCGAAGGAGCCTGAACGCGGATGAAATGGGCGTACTCGGTTGAGGCGGTCCGGGCCGCCGAGCAGCAGGTTATGCGGGACGTTCCGGCCGGAGCGCTGATGAACCGGGCCGCCCACGCACTCGCCGTCGTCGTCTCGGACTTCGTCGGCTTTCGCTACGGAGCGCAGGCCGTGTTGTTAGTCGGAGCTGGTGACAACGGCGGCGACGCACTTTTCGCCGGCGCTGAGCTGGCCCGCCGGGGGTTTGGCGTCCGCGCGATGCTGACGGACCCCAGCCGGGCCCACGCCGAGGGCGTGGCCGCCCTGCTGGCCGCGGGCGGCCGGTTGGTCCCGGGCGGGCCGATCGGTGATTGCGACGTCATCATCGACGGGTTGGTCGGGATCGGCGCGAGCGGTCCGTTGCGGGGCCGGGCCTTGGACTTCGCCCGTCACGCCGGTGCGGCGGCCGCGCCGGTGATCGCGGTCGACCTGCCCTCGGGCGTCGATCCCAGCACTGGCGCCGTGTCGGGCGAGGCGATCAGCGCCGCGCTGACGGTTTGCTTCGGCGCGCTGAAGCCCGGCCTGCTGGTCGGAGCGGGCCGGTTGCGGGCCGGGCGCGTGCAGTTGGTCGACATCGGGATCGGCTCGGCGCTGGTCGGCGATCCGGTGTTGTGGCAACTCGAGGACGCCGACGTCGCAGCGGCGTTGCGAGCCCCGCAACCTGACGATGACAAATACACCCGGGGCGTGGTCGGGGTCGTCGCGGGTTCACCGCAATACCCCGGAGCGGCGCAACTCGCGGTCGGCTCGGCCCTGCTGGGCGGAGTCGGCGCGGTCCGCTACGCCGGCCCGGCCGCGGTCGAGGTGAGTCGGCGCTGGCCCGAGGTCTTGGTCTCGACCTCAGTCAACGGCGCCGGCCGGGTGCAGTGCTGGGCGGTGGGGCCCGGGCTGGGCTCCGGGTTCGAGGCCGAGCAGTCGCTGGCGGCGGCCCTCGCGTTGCCCGTCCCCGTCTTGGTCGACGCGGACGGCCTGACTCTGCTGGCCCAGCGGCGCGAGCTGCTGGCTCGGCGCAAGGCGGCGACCGTGCTCACTCCGCACGACCGCGAGTTCGCCCGGCTGTTCGGCGAGGTCGGCGCGGACCGGGTCGGCGCGGCGCGGCGCGCGGCCGACTCGTGCGGAGCGGTCGTGTTGCTCAAGGGCTTCGCCACCATCGTCGCCGAACCGGGCGGCCGATGCTGGGTGAACTCGACCGGCTCGCCCGTGCTGGCCACCGCCGGCAGCGGCGACGTGCTCTCCGGGTTGATCGGCTCGTTGATCGGCTCGGGGCTGGATCCGGCGTTCGGGGCGGCGGTGGGCGCCCATCTGCATGGGCTGGCCGGCACGGTGGCCGCTCGACGCGGGCCGGTGACCGCGCCCGCCTTGCTGAGCGCGTTGTCCGACGTCATCGGCGACTTCAGCTAGCCGGCAGCAGCCGCAGCAGTTGCGCGGCGCCGCAGTCGATGGCGACGCCGGCCACCACGCAGCCCGCCGAGCAGATCGTGGCCACCGCGGCCGGGGACCCGAGTTTGGTCGATCGCACCTGGGTGCTGATCACCGAGTCACCCGAGGGTGGCTGGGGCATCAACGGCCACGCCAACACCGGAGCCGACATCGCCGCGCTGGCCCGAGCCGAGCTCGGCGGGCCGTGACGCTGGCTTTGACCCAGCGCTCGGACGCAGTTCGTCCAGGCGGACTAGGGCCACCCCGGCGACGATGAACGCGCCGCCGACGAGCTGCATCGCCGCCGGGACCTGGCCGAGCAGCGCCCAGGCGACCAGCACGGCGAAGAGCACCTCAGTCAGCCCGACGAACGAGGCCAGTCTCGGGCCCAGCAGCCGGGCCGCGCCGATGCCGGCCACGTAGGCGATGACCGCGGCCACGACAGACAGGCATCCGACCGGCACCAGCCAGCTCACCTGGTGACTGAAGAGCACGACGTCGACCCGGGGCGCGCGAATCGGCAACGCTCCGAGGAGGCCGAGCGGGATCAGGGTCAGGGCGCCCACGCACATCGCCCCCCAGGCCAGCACCAACGGCGGCACCGGCTCGGCGCTGCCGGCCTGCTGCGTCGGCTCGTGTGAGGAGATCAGGAAGTAGACCGCCAGCCCGACGGCGGCGCCGAGGCCCCAGAGCACCCCGATCAGGTCCACATGCTGGGAGCCGGTCAGATCGAGGACGAGGACTAGGCCGATGATGGCGGCCGCGCCGCCGCCGATGGTCAGCGGCCGAGGCCGTTCGCCATGTCGCAGCCAGAGCCAGCCGACCAGCAGGACGGTGCCGAGGTACTCCAGCAACAGCGCGACGCCCACGGACAGGTGTGAGAGGGCGTTGAAGTAGCAGAGCTGGCAGCCGGCGACGGCGATCAAGCCGTAGAGCGCGATCATCCCGGCGCTGTGCCGCAGCAGCGACCAGCGGCCTCGGAGCTGCCGCAGGGCGAACGGGGTGAGGACGAGCGCGGCCACCGTGATGCGGGCCGTGACGGCGGCGGCCGCCGTCCAGCCGGCGTCGATGAGGGACGAGCCGAAGGCGCCGGACGTCCCGAAGGTGGCGGCGGACAGCAGCGCCAGCGAGAGGCCCGAGCCGCGTCGCGCTGCGTCTGACATGGTGCGGACCTCCTGGCGGCATCTCTTGGCTGTAATGGTCAAACTGAACTACGATCGTTACTAGCTCAGAATCTAGTCCTCGTCTTGAAATGAGTCAAAGTGCTTTTTGCTCATGACACCGAACGGGCCCTCGCGGCGGCGGCGGCGCTGGTGAACACCGATCAGCCTGACGGCGACACGCTGGCCGACCCGGGGGCGCTGGTCGATTTTGCTCGTGAGTGGAAGTGGACGGGCGTGATTCGCGGCGACCAGCCCGAACTGCTGGCGGTGCGCGCGCTGCGGCCAAGACTGCGGTCGATTTGGTTCATGGACGCCGATGCAGCGGCGGGGCGGGTGAACGAATTGCTGCGCGAGGGCAACGCCCTGCCCCAGTTGGTCGCTCACGACGGCTGGGAGTATCACTTGCACGCGACCGCGGAAGACGCTCCGCTGGCCGAGCGGATGGCAGTGGAGGCGGCGATGGCCTTCGTGGACGTGATCCGGCAGTCCGAGCTCGAGCGGCTGCAGGTCTGCGCGGCCGACACCTGTGGCGACGTGCTCGTCGACCTGTCGAAGAACCGGTCCCGACGCTTTTGCAGCACGTCCTGCGCCAACCGCACGAACGTCGCCGCCTTCCGCGCCCGCCGTCGCTGACCCCGCTCGCGTCGTGCGCATCAGGCTCCCGGTTTGCCGCGAAAACCCGGGAGCCCTGTGCGCATAACGCGGGGTGGGGACCGCGTTTGACAGACTGGAGGCATGTTGCGCTCTGAGGCCCTCGTCGATCTGGCCGCCATCCGAGCCAATGTCGCGACGCTACGGGCCGGGAGCTCGGCCGAGGTGATGGCGGTGGTCAAGGCCGACGGCTATGGCCACGGCCTGCTTCAATCGGCCCGAGCGGCTACTCAGGGCGGCGCGACCTGGCTGGGCACCGCCGTCCTCGAGGAAGCCATCGCGCTGCGGGACGCCGGCTTCACCGAACGCATTCTCGCCTGGCTCTGGTCGCCCCAAGAGACCGCGTCGCTGCGCCGAGCGCTGGGCGCCCAGATCGACATCTCGGTCTCCTCGATGACTGAGCTCGACCTGGTCGTCGCCACGGCAGCCGAACTCGGCCTCCCCGCGCGGGCGCACTTCAAGATCGACACCGGCCTGTCCCGCAACGGCGCCACCGCGCGGGATTGGCCCGAGCTCATCACGGCCGCGGCCAAGGCGAAGGCGACCGGAGTCATCGAAACCACCGCCATCTGGAGCCACTTCGTCTACGCCGACTCGCCCGGTCACCCGACGACGGCGCGGCAGATCGCCCGATTTCAGGAGGCCCTTGAGCTCGCCGAGAACCTCGGCGTCACGCCGGAGCTGCGGCACCTGGCCAACTCGGCGGCCAGCGTCAGCCTGCCGGGCGCGCACTTCGACCTGATCCGGCCGGGCGTCGCCGTCTACGGCTTGTCGCCCATCCCCGAGCAGGGCGATTTCGGGCTGGTGCCCGCCATGACCCTGCGCACCCACCTGGCTAACGCTAAGCGGGTGCCGGCCGGCGAGGGGGTCAGCTACGGCCACCAATACGTCACGACCCCGACACGAACCTGGCGTTGATTCCGCTGGGTTACGCCGACGGGGTGCCGCGCAACGCGACCAACCGCGGACCGATCACCGTCAACGGCCGCCGGCACCGGATCAGCGGCCGCGTCTGCATGGACCAATTCGTCGTCGACGTCGGTCAGGACGAGATCGCCGAGGGGGATGAGGCGATCCTGTTCGGACCGGGACTCGACGGGGAGCCCACCGCGCAGGACTGGGCCGACGCCCTGGACACCATCCACTACGAGATCGTGACCCGGATCGGCGCTCGGGTCCCGCGCAGCTACCTCAACGCCGAGCCGGCCGTCGCTGGCCCGGCCGATGTGCGCGAGCAGCCGTGAGGCTGAGAGTCCCGGCGATCGTCGGGGGCGCCGTCGGCGCCGTCGGGCTGGTCACGGCGGCCGCGGCGGCGGCCGAACACCGCCAGGTCAGCAAGCAACGCCAGCGGATCGACCCGCGGGCCGCCGCCTCGTTCGGGGCCTTGCCGACCGACCGCAACTATCGCGTGGCAGCCGAGGATGGCGTCAGCTTGTACGTCGAGGAGGTTGGCCCGCTCGACGCGCCGCTGACCGTGGTGTTCGCCCACGGCTTCACCCTGGCCTTGGGCTCGTATCACTTCCAACGGCTGGCGCTTGAGCAGCGGTTCGGCGACCGAGTCCGCCTGGTGTTCTTCGACCAGCGCTCGCACGGTCGCTCGGAGAAGTCGCCGAGCCTCGACTGCACGATCGAGCAGACCGGTCGGGACCTCGCCGCCGTGCTGGACGCGAGCGCGCCAACCGGCCCGATCGCGCTGGTCGGCCACTCGATGGGTGGCATGACCGTGATCTCGCTGGCCGAGCAGCTGCCAGCTCGGTTTCACCCCGACGGACGGATCAGAGCGGTGGCCTTGATCAACACGTCCTCTGGCGGCCTGCGCGAGGTGACGCTCGGTCTGCCCTCGCTCGTGGCCAAGCTCCGCGGCCCGGTGCTGCCGATGGTGCTGCGCCGCGCGGCCAAGAGCGTGGCCCTAGTCGAGGCCGGCCGCGCGCTCGGCAAAGACCTGGCCTGGATCATCACCAAGCGCCTCAGCTTCGCGGCCAAGGACGTCGATCCCGCAGTCGTCGCCTACAGCACGCGGATGATCTCCTCGACTCCGGTCGACGTCGTCGCCGCGTTCTATCCGTCCCTGATGTCCTATGACGGCAGCCTCGGGTTGATGAATCTCGTGGGCTGCCGCGCGCTGGTCATCGGCGGCGAGGACGACAGCCTGACCCCGGTGGCGCATTCGGAGATGATCGCCGCCTCGTTGCCGGCGGCCACGTTCATCGCCGTGCCGGACACCGGGCACCTGCTCATGCTCGAGCGTCCCGACGCGGTCGACCTGCCGCTGATCGGGCTGATCGAGCAGGAGCTGGCCGAACTCGGGCTCGCCCCGCCCGTCGGGGCTGGGCGGCGACGGTGATCGAGCTTGCCACCCCGGCCGCCACCCACGCCTTCGGCCGCCGCCTGGCTACGGTGCTGCACGCCGGCGACCTGGTGATCCTGACCGGACCGCTCGGCGCCGGGAAGACCGCACTGACTCAGGGCATCGGCGCGGGACTCGGCGTCTCCGGCCGGGTCGTGTCGCCCACCTTCGTCATCGCCCGAGTCCATCAGGGCGGCCGGTTGCCGCTCGTGCACGTGGACGCCTACCGGCTCAGCTCGCTGGACGAGGTCGACGACATGGACCTCGACGTCGCGATCGGCGACTCGGTGACCGTGGTCGAGTGGGGCGCCGGCCTGGTCGAGCAGCTCAGCGAATCGCGGCTGGAGGTCCGGCTGGCCCGCCGGGCCGACAGCGAGGTGCGCGAGCTGGAGTTGATCGGCGTCGGATCGAGCTGGGCCGAGCGCATCCAGCAGCTGCTCGCCGCCGACTAGGCTGAGACCTCGTGATCGCCCTCGTCATCGACACCTCTTCGGCCGCGGTAACCGCCGGCGTGGTCGAGATCGTCCCGGCGTTGGGCGGCGCTGCGGCCGTCTCAGTCCGCGGCGAGCGGGTGAAGGTCGATGCCCGAGCCCACGGCGAGCTCCTGGCGGTGTTCGTCAAAGAGTCCTTGGACGAGGCCGGACTCGGCATGCGCGACCTGAACGCGGTGATCGCCGGCGTCGGACCGGGTCCGTTCACCGGGCTTCGGGTCGGACTCGTCACCGCGGCGGCGATCTCGGACGCGCTGGGGGTGCCGGCGTACCCGGTGTGCTCCCTGGACGCGATCGCCGCGATCGCGCAGCCGCCGGACGTTGTCAGCGCGGGCGAGCTGCTGGTCGCCGCCGACGCGCGCCGACGCGAGGTCTACTGGGCCGTCTACCGCGACGGCCGCCGCCGGCTGGGCCCGGAGGTCGACAAGCCGGCCGAGCTGAGGATCGAGGCGATGGCCGCAGTGACCGCGATGGCCGGCGCGGGGGCGCGGATGTACGCCGAGGTGCTGGGGTTGCCTTTGATCGAAACGGCAGGCTCGTCGCTGAGCGACTATCCCACCGTGCTGGGGCTAGCCCAGGTGGCCGCGGCCGACGTGCTGGGCGCCGGACCCGCCGCGCCGCTGACGCCGCTGTACCTGCGCCGCCCGGACGCGGTCGCCGCGACGGCCAGCAAGGCGGTGAGCCAACCGTGAGCGAACCCGCGCCGAGCGTCGAGCCGATCAAGATTCGCCCTATGCGACTGGCTGACCTTGATCTGCTGATGCCATATGAGGACGAGCTGTTCGGCTCGGAGGCCTGGTCGCGGCAGAGCTACATCGACGAGTTGGCCGACACCGAACTGCGTGACTACCTCGTGGCCGAAGCCGCCGGGCAGCTGGTGGGCAGCGGCGGTGTGCTGACGATCGCCGAGACGGCGCAGATCCTGACGGTGGGGGTGCTGCCCTTCGCGCGGCGACGGGGGATCGGAGCCGTCATGGTGCAGGCGCTGGTCGCCCGGGCCCGGCAGCGGCGGGCCGAGGAGGTGCTGCTCGAGGTGCGAGTCGACAACGAGGCGGCCCAAAAGCTCTATGAGAAAGCGGGATTCTCCCCGCTCGGGCTACGCCGGGGCTACTACGACCACGGCCGAGTGGACGCGCTGGTCATGCGATTGGGGCTGGCCGATGGCTGACCGTCGGGATGTCCCCTTGGTGCTGGGCATCGAGACCTCTTGTGACGAAACGGGAATCGGCATCGTCCGCGGTTCTGAGCTGCTGGCCGACGCGATCGCCTCCAGCGTGGCCGAGCACGCGCGGTTCGGCGGCGTCGTGCCGGAGGTGGCCAGCCGCGCGCACCTGCAGGCGATGATCCCGACGGTGCACCGAGCCTGCGCCGACGCCGGCGTTTCCCTCGCTGACATCGACGCGATCGCCGTCACCGCTGGTCCAGGACTGGCGGGCGCGCTGCTCGTCGGGGTCGCCGCGGCCAAGGCGTACGCACTCGCCTTGGACAAGCCGCTCTACGGGGTCAACCACCTGTCGGCCCACGTCGCCGTCGACCTGCTGGAGAACGGCCCGCTTGAGGAGGCATGCATCGCTTTGCTCGTCTCTGGCGGGCATTCCTCGATCCTGCAGGTGCCCCGCGTCGGCGGCGAGGAGATCGTCGAGCTCGGCGCCACCCTCGACGACGCGGCCGGTGAGGCCTTCGACAAGGTCGCTCGGCTGCTCGGCCTGGGCTTCCCGGGCGGCCCGCTGATCGACCGCGCGGCCCGGGAAGGAGACCCGGCGGCCATCACGTTCCCGCGCGGCCTGACCGGAGCCCACGATCCGGCGTTCGCCTTCTCCTTCTCCGGCTTGAAGACCGCGGTCGCCCGCTGGGTGGAAGCGCGCCAACGTCAGGGCGAACCGGTGTCGGTCAACGACGTCGCCGCGTCCTTTCAGGAGGCCGTGGTCGACGTCCTCACCGCGAAAGCGGTTCGGGCCGCCCGCGAGCAGGGGGTCGACTACCTGCTGCTCGGCGGCGGAGTCGCGGCGAATTCGCGACTCCGGGCCCTGGCCGCCGAGCGGTGCGAGAAGGCCGGCCTGCGGCTGCGGGTCCCTCGGCCCGGGCTGTGCACCGACAACGGCGCGATGGTCGCGGCGCTGGGGGCTCAGCTGGTGATGCACGGCGCGAGCGCCTCACGGCTGGACATCGGCGCCGACTCGGCGCTGCCGATCACCGACGTGCTGGTGTGATCACCGTGATGTGGGAGGCGGTCGCCGCCGCCGGTCGCGTCGAGGAGCTGTTGGACTGGGCCCGCGAGCGGCTCCCGGCGCAGGCCCAGCTGTACCGCAGCGAGGGCGACCGACAGCGCGTCGTCGTCATCGACCCGACCGCGCAGGCCTCGACTCTGCTGCTGGACGCCCCCGAGGAGCTGCTGGAGCGTCCGCCGCACAGTTGGGAGTTCCGACCGGCCTGAGACCGTCAGCCCCGCTGACTGGGTGACTCGGTGCAACGATTGGCCGCGTCCGCCGCATTAGGTGGTCGTAGAGCTGATCGGCCCCGGACGCGGGGCTGAGGGAGAGGGCGATGCAGATCTGGGACGAGCGCTACGCGGCGTTCGTGCGCGCCCAGACCGACTCGCTGCTCAAGACGGCCTACCTGCTGACCCGCAACGGCCCCGACGCCGAGGAGCTGGTGCAGGACAGCCTGGTCTGGCTCTACCCGCGCTGGGCCCAGGTCGAGGGAGCGGAGCATCAGCTGGCCTACGTGCGCAAGGCCCTGGTGAACCGATTTCTGGCCGTCAACCGTCGGATGTCCTCCAGCGAGGTGCGGTTCGACGAGTCGTTCAACTCGGTCATTGAGGTGCGGCCGGTGCGCGACGAGACGGCCGACATCGATGAGCGGGATGTGATGTGGCGCGAGCTCGGGGTGTTGTCCGAACGCCAGCGGGCCGCGATCGTGCTGCGGTTCTTTCACGATTTGGCCGACGCCGAGGTGGCCCTCGCGCTGGACTGCCGGGTCGGGACGGTGCGGAGCCTGATCAGCCGGGCCCTGGCCACGTTGCGCAGCAGCGGAAATTTCGCCGACGACGCCGTCGGCTCGTATTACCTGCGGGATATCAAGTGAGCGGGGGAGACCGAGTGAGCGAGGTGCGGACATGAGTGAGCGGACGTTGACCGAGGAACTGCAGTCGGTGCTGCGCGCGCACTCGCTGGACGCACCCGAGCCGACCAACTCGATCGCGGCGATCCTCGACCAAACGGTGCAATCCGACCGCGCGGTGGCCGGTCCTACTCGCTGGGCGGCGGCCGCGCGGGCTCGGCTGCGGGCGGTGCCCAGCTCGGCCGTGGCGGCCGCTGCCGTCGTGGCCGCGATTGTGGTCCTCGCGGTCGGCGTGCGGTCGCTCGGCTCCAGCGACTCCGCGCCGAAGTCGTCCTCCGCTGGCGTGTCGGTTGCCGCCGGGAGCGCCTCGGCCGGCGTCGACGGCCCGGAGAACGCCGGCCCACCCTCCCCGGTGTACGGCGGGGAAAAGAGCGCAGCGGCCGGCTCGGCCCGTGGCGGCGTATTCGCCCCGGGGCTAGCGACGGTGCTGTGCGCCAAGGGCGAGACCGGGGTCAGCACCCTCGTCGGTACGCTGCCGCCGCCCGCAACGGGCACCGCCAGCGCCGCCTCGGCCACCCCAGCTCAGCCGCTGAGCGTCGTGCAGTTGGATTGCATGGCGGCCGACGGGAAGACGCTGGGCAGCGACCTCAGCGTCTACCGGACCGGGACGGGGACCACGACCCGGATCGCGCAACTGATCAGGCCGGCCCAGGGCCTGGCGATCGGCTCCGTCTCGGTCGCCCTGCCCACGA
>JAOPUY010000365.1 GCA_025963265.1 Frankiales bacterium
TCGCGTTCGGCGGGATGACTCCGAGCCGTCCGGCCTGGTAGTCCTCCATCGCCTGCTGCAGTTCCGTGCGGGTGTTCATGACGAACGGCCCGTAGTGCGTCATCGGCTCCTTGATCGGCTCGCCGCCGAGCAGGATGACCTCCATCGCGGCGGTGCTGCTGTCCTGCTTGGCGTCCGCGGTCAAGCTGATGCGGTCGCCCGCTCCGAAGACGGCCAATTGGCCAGCGTGCACGGGCTCGCGCTTGTCCCCGACGGTGCCGGCTCCGGCCATCACATAAGCCAACGCGTTGTAGTTCTGCTGCCAGGGCAGCGAGAGTTGCTGGCCGGGGTGGATCGTCGCGTGGATGAGGGTGATCGGCGTGTGGGTCGAGCCCGGGCCGACGTGACCGTCCACCTCACCGGCGATGACGCGCAGCAGTGAGCCGCCGTCCGGGCTGGCGAGCAACGTGATCTGACCGGCGGAGATGCCCTGGTAGTTCGGCGCGAGGAACTTGTCCTTGGCCGGCAGGTTCACCCACAACTGAAACCCGTGAAACAGCCCACCCTGCTCCACCAGTTGCTCGGGCGGAGTCTCGATGTGCAGCAAACCGGCGCCGGCGGTCATCCACTGGGTCGAGCCCTCGGTGATGACGCCGCCGCCACCGTGAGTGTCCTGGTGGATGAATTGGCCCTCGATGAGGTAGGTGACCGTCTCAAACCCGCGGTGCGGGTGCCAGTTGGTGCCCTTTGGCTCGCCGGCCGGGTAGTCGACCTCGCCCATCTGGTCCATCATGATGAACGGGTCGAGGTACTGGTAGTTGACGCCGGCCAGCGCGCGCCGCACCGGAAAGCCCTCGCCCTCCAAGCCGGCGGGGGCGGTGCTAATGGCTAAGACAGGCCGCTCCACGTCGCCGAGCGTCGCACTCTTGACGCGGGGAAGTGTGAGCGTGTCAGCGGAAATGGCAGCCATGGTGTACTCCTCCTAGGTTGTTGCGTCTGCAACTATATCGCTCAACCAGGCCGCCGTCCGCCCTATTCCAGTGCGGCCGCCGACGGCTCGACCGCCGCCGATTCGGCCGCCGGCGTCGATTCTGTGGCCTCCGTCGATGCTGTGGCCTCCGTCAATTCTGCTCCCTCGGCCGGAACTGGCGCCGGCGAATGCAGCCAGACCGCGCCGAGCGGAGGCACTCGGATGTCCGCCGAATTCGGTTGGCCGTGCCAGGCCGGTCCGTCCGCCTGCACCGCTCCGAGGTTGCCGACGCCGGATCCGCCATAGGCCTCGGCATCGGTGTTGATCAGCTCCGACCAGGATCCGGCGCGCGGCAAGCCGACTCGGTATCGCTCGTGCGGCACGGGGGAGAAGTTGACGATCGCTGCGACCGCGGAGCCGTCATCGCCCCAGCGGAGGAAGGAGAACACGTTGCCGGTCGCGTCGTTGGCGTCGATCCAGCTGAACCCGGCCGGGTCGACGTCTTGGGAGAACAGCGCTCGGTTGGCCCGATAGGCGGCGTTCAAGTCGCGCACCAGATGTTGGACGCCGGCGTGATCGGCTCCCTCCAACAACCACCAGTCCAGCGAACGGCTCTCACTCCACTCACCGCCCTGGGCGAACTCCGAGCCTTGGAAGATCAGCTGCTTGCCGGGGTGCGCCCACATGTAGGCGTACAGCGCTCGCAGGGTGGCCATCTGCTGCCAGCGGTCGCCCGGGATCTTGTTCAGCAACGAGCCTTTGCCGTGCACGACCTCATCGTGGCTGAAGGGCAGGACGAAGTTCTCCGAGTAGGCGTAGACCATCGAGAAGGTCATCTCGTGGTGGTGGTACTGGCGGTGGATCGGCTCGTGCTGGACGTAGGCCAGGGTGTCGTGCATCCAGCCCATGTTCCACTTGAACCCGAACCCGAGTCCGCCCAGATGCGTCGCGCGGGTGACGCCGGGCCAGGAGGTGGACTCCTCGGCGATGGTGATCGCTCCCGGCACCCGGCGGTAGACGGTCGCGTTCATCTCCTGCAGGAACTCCACCGCCTCGAGGTTCTCCCGCCCGCCGTACTTATTCGGCAGCCACTCGCCGGCCTTGCGGGAGTAATCGAGGTAGAGCATCGAGGCGACGGCGTCGACCCGGAGCCCGTCGATGTGAAACTCCTCCAGCCAGTAGAGCGCGTTGGCCACCAGGAAGTTGCGCACCTCGCGGCGCCCGAAGTCGAAGTCGTAGGTGCCCCAATCCGGCTGCTAGCCGCGTCGGGGGTCGGCGTGCTCATAGAGCGGGGTGCCGTCGAAGCGGGCTAAGGCCCAGGCGTCCTTCGGGAAATGCGCCGGCACCCAGTCGACGATGACCCCGATGCCGGCCTGGTGCAGCGCGTCGACCAGGAAGCGGAAGTCATCAGGATTGCCGAACCGGCTGGTCGGGGCGAAATAGGAGGTGACCTGGTAACCCCAGGAGCCGCCGAAGGGGTGCTCGGCCACCGGCAGGAACTCGACGTGGGTGAACCCCGTCTCGATCACGTAGGCCACCAGCTCCTCGGCCAGCTGCCGGTAGCTCAGCCCCAGCCGCCAGGAGCCGATGTGGACCTCGTAGATCGACATCGGCGCCATGAGCCATGCGGTGTCGGCCCGGGTGCTCAGCCACTGATCGTCCTGCCAGACATGGCTTTTCGTGTGGACGACCGAGGCCGTGAGCGGTGGGACCTCGGTGGCGAACGCCATCGGGTCGGCCTTCTCCCGCCAGACGCCGTCGGCCCCGAGGATGTCGAATTTGTACCGAGCCCCGTCGGCGACGCCCGGCACGAACAACTCCCAGACGCCCGAGGAGCCCATCGAGCGCATCGGGTAGGCCCGGCCTGACCAGTAGTCGAAGTCGCCCTGCACCCGCACGCCCACGGCGTTGGGCGCCCAGACGGCGAAGGAGGTGCCAGTGACCGTTCCGGCCGGCGTCTCGTAACTGCGCACGTGCGAGCCCAGGACCGTCCACAACTCCTCGTGGCGGCCCTCCCCGATCAGGTACAGATCCATCTCGCCGAGGGTGGGCAGCCACCGGTACGGGTCGTCGACGATGAAGCTCTGCGCGCCGTAGCTGACCTCGAGCCGGTAGTCGGTCGGATCGGTGTCGATGACCCCGGCGAAGACTCCGGCCGGATGGATCTGCTCCAGCGGCGTCCGAACGCCCCCGACCAGCACGCTCACCGACTGCGCCTCCGGGCGCAGGGTGCGGATGGCCGTCCGGCCGGCCGACAGCGGATGCGCTCCGAGGATGGAGTGGGGCTGGGCGTGGCTGCCGCCGACGAGGCGGTCCAGCTCGGCCTGGCTCGGGTGGATGGTCAGTGGTTCGGCATTCGACTGCATGTCTACCTTCTTCGGCCTAGGTGCCCGTGCCTGGTTGCTCCATCACACTCGTCGTGCGTCACGCGTTTGGCGCGGTGTCGGCCCGTTGGGCCAATCGGTGAAGCGATGCTAGTGGAATCGGCAGCCAGTGGGGCCGGTTGCGCGCCTCGTAGACCAGCTCGTACACCGCCTTGTCGGCCTCGAACGCGCGCAGCAATTGCGGATGCGCGGCCGGGTCGAGGCCGCCGGCCTCGGCGTAGCCATCGCAGAAAGCGGCTCGGTTGCGGTCGGCCCATTCGGTGGCCCGGAACTCCGATTGGGACGTCGAGCCGACGTCGATCAGCTGGTGACGGGCCGCGTAGTCGAAGCTGCGGAGCATCCCGGCGACGTCGCGCAGTGGGGAGTCCAGCGCTCGGCGCTCGGCGATGCGTTTAGCCGGCTCGCCCTCGAAATCGAGGAAGATCCAGCGGTGCGCGGTGCGCAGCACCTGCCCGAGGTGTAGGTCGCCGTGCACCCGGTGGATTCGAGAACTCGTCTCGATCGCCTCGAAGTCGGCGTAGGTCTGGCGCAGGCCGTCGGCGACCTCGGCCAGCTGCGGCACCTCCAGCAGCGCTGAGTCGAGCCGGGCGTTCATCGCCGCCGCGCGCTCGACCAGCTCGGTCGGGGTCAGTTCCGCCGAGCCGAACGCCTCGGCGAGGTCGGCGTGCACCTCGGCGGTGGACACGCCCAGCCGATGGGCCTCGCCGGCGAAGTCGCCACCGGCCTCGGCCGCGTGCAGATCACCCTCGGCCATCAGGTCGCGGACGCT
>JAOPUY010000378.1 GCA_025963265.1 Frankiales bacterium
GGGCGCAGCATGTCGACGCTGGTCGTGCGGCGAACCGAGTTGGGCCGCCGAGCCGGCGTGCTGGTGGTCGGCTCGTGCATGCCGTGGCGGGGGTCGAGCGCGATCTCGGTGCGGCTCATGCTCACCCGTTCCTGAAGCTTGCGGTTTACGGTGTCTAGTGAAACTAACCTATCCGTAGACCGTATGCCTTACGGTAAGGAACGTAGGATATCGGCAGTTCGGCCGAGGCCGAAGAATCCAAGGTGCTGGGAGCATGGCGTGACCGTTGAGAGCACCCGTCCCGTGCGCGCTCGCGCCGCGACGGCGAAGAAGCCGGCTGGCGGGGCGCGCCCGCTCGACGTGGCCGAGATTTTGCGCGTGGCACGCCAGCTGGTCGCTGCGCAGGGACTTGATGCGTTGAGCATGCGTTCGCTGACGCGCGAGCTGGGCGTGTCCCACATGGCGACCTATCACCACGTCGGCAACAAGGAGGACCTGGTTGCGCTCATCGTCGATGACGTGCTCCAGCAGATCGAGGTGCCCGGACCCGACGAGGGGACCTGGGAGGAACGCCTGCGGGTGCTGAATCAGCGCAGCTTCCTGGCCATGCAGTCCTGCCCTGGCATCGACCAGGCCGTCTTCGACACCCGTCCGACGCCGCAGGGTTGGCGGTTGATTGACGCCTATGTGGGCATCTTGCTCGACGCCGGTTTCTCCGAGCGCCAGGCCGCGCTCGGCTTCAGCTTGATCCACTCTTACGGCATGGGCCGCTCAGGCATCGAGCGCGAGCTTCGCAATAGCCCAGGCGGTGTCGAGACCCCGGGGGAGTCCTCCGCCTTGCAGCGGATCAAGCCCGTCTGGGCGCAGCTGCACCGGCCCGATTTCCGGGATTTCTCGATCGACGTCATCATCGCGGGCTTGCGCAGCATCCTCGTCGCGCCCGAGCAGGACCAGGCCGGGGCCGCCAAATGAAGGTCGGCGTCATCTCCGACGTGCACTGCCAACACGAGGCGCTGGCTCTGACCGCGAAGGCCTTGGTCGCTGAGGGCGTGGACGAGATCCTGCTGCCGGGTGACTCGCATTATGAGTACCGCTTCTCCAACGAGGTCGTCGAGCTGACCCGCGAATACGAGATGCGCTACGTCCTGGGCAACCACGAGACCATGCTGATTGGGCCGCACGGCAGCCGAGCGGTGGCCGCGCCGCACGTCCGGGCCGCCAACCTCGAATTCGTCCGGGCGACGCCGCACCGCATCACCACCCAGATCGGCGGCAAGACGCTGACCATGGTGCACGCGAATCCGTTCGCCCAGGATTGGCAGTACCTCTACTCCGGCAACGCGGCGTTTGAGAAAATCGACGAGTTGGAGACCGACTACCTAGTGCTCGGCCACACGCACGTGCCGATGGTGGAACGGCTTGGGCGCACACTTGTGTTGAACCCGGGCTCGCTGGTTTTCTCGCGCGACCCCGGAGCGGAGGGGACGATCACCTACCTGGTGCTCGACACCGACTCCGACGAGGTCCGCACCGTTCGAACTACTCGGACCGAGCTTGAGCAGCGATTCGGCGCCGTCGCGCTCTAGCGGCCGTGCCGAAAGCTTTACCATTGCCCATACCGAAAGGGCTGCCGGTTTTGCTGCTACCATTTATTCTCGCGTGATCCGGTCGGCTAAAGGTGACAGCCGGGCGGCGCGTCGGAGAAAGAGGTCGTTCCTTGCCTAGAGCTAGCGACGCCACCGGCCCGCGACGCAGTAGGCGGCAGCGTGGCTCGATCAGCGCGGATGAGATCGTGCAGGGCGCGTTCGACGTGGCCCGCGGCATCTCTTTGGACAAGCTCTCCATGCCCAATCTCGCTGAGCACCTCGACGTCGGAGTCACCAGCATCTACTGGTACTTCCGCAAGAAAGAGGACCTGCTCAACGCGATGACCGACGTCGCGGTCGACAACTACATTCGCGCGTTGCCTGATGTGTCCGGCCAACCCTGGCAAGAGGCGCTACGCCAGCACTTCACCGAGATGCGGCTGATCTTCCAGAAGGATCAGACACTGTCCGACCTGATCATGATCCGCACCTCCACGTACAGCAAAGAGGCGACCCGGCGGGTGTTCGAGGTGGTCGAGTCCCTGCTGGAACTCTTGATCGCGCAGGGCTTCACCCCGGATAACGCCTTCCGCTGCCACGCGACGGCCTCGGTCTACGCGCGAGGCATGATCATCCACGACCGAATCCTGCGGCTGAGCAACGCGCCGACGCTGGAAGACGGCCGGCAAGCCCGCATGATCGACTGGTCTTCGATGCCGATCCTGGCCACGCTGGTCGACGAGTACAGCCTTACCGGCACGGGCGACTCCGACTTTCAGTTCGGTCTCGACCGGCTGATCTGCGGCTTTGAGACCTTGCTCGCCGAGCAGCGTCCCGGTCAGCAAACCGGCGAGCATCGCGGCCAAGTCGGCCCGGCGATTCGGGCCTGACCCATCTGGCAAGGAAAATAGAACTCAGGCTCGACGGTGGCGACTGTTCTGCGTTACTGTTGGCGTATCGGTAGTAGCTACCGTACATTTTCGACGGCCCCGTTCTGGCTTGAGCCGTCGCCCAAAGCTCATTGAGAGGTGCACGTGTCCAAGGCAGTTATCGTCAGTGCAGCGCGTACCGCAGTCGGGACGGCCCGCAAGGGAAGTCTGGCCAACACCAGCGGCGAGGACCTCGCCACCTTCATCCTCGGAGAGACCGTTCGTCGCTCCGGCCTCGACCCGGCTCGCTTCGACGACGTCATCTTCGCCGAGTCGATGTACGGCGGCGGCGACCTCGCCCGTTACGCGGCGGTCGTCAACGGCATGCTCGAGGTGCCCGGCCAGGCGCTCAACCGGCACTGCGCCGGCAGCCTGACCGCCATCGGAAACGCCTCCGCGGTCATCATGTCGGGCATGGAGCAGGCCATCATCGCCGGCGGCGTGCACTCATCCTCGACCGGCCCGCAGATGCGCAAGCGCGTGCTGGGCACCACCGACCAGTTCAGCGAGAACTGGTCGCCGCCCACCCACCCTGACTCGCCCGAGGCGCCCAACCAGGACATGTCCATCTCGGTCGGCTGGAACACCGCCAAGGCCATGGGCATCACGCGCGAGGAGATGGACGCGTGGGCCTGGCGTTCGCACATGCGCGCGATCGCGGCCATCGACGCCGGCAAGTTCGTCGACGAGATCGCTCCGATCACGGTCATGGCGCCGGACGGCTCCTACTTCGAGTTCTCAGTCGATGAGCACCCGCGTCGGGAGAGCACGCTGGAGAAGTTGGCCTCGCTGAAGGTGCTGCACCCGGAGATCGAGGGCTTCTCGATCACCGCCGGCAACGCCAGCGGCGTCAACGACGCCGCGGCGGCGGTCGCGCTCACCAGCCCGGAGCTCGCGGCGTCGGAGGGCCTCACCACGATGGCCACCGTTCACGCGTGGGCCGCCGCTGGCATCGACCCGAAGCTGATGGGCCTCGGCGGTCTGCGCGCGGTTGACCGCGTGCTCGCTCGCTCGGGCCGCTCCATCAAGGACATCAAGCTCTGGGAGATCAACGAGGCGTTCGCGTCCGTCCCGGTCGCGGCGGTGAAGGAGTGGGGTCTGAACGAGGACACCGTCAACTTCAGCGGCAGCGGCTGCAGCATCGGTCACCCGGTCGCGGCTTCGGGCGCGCGGATGATCAACACGCTCGTCTACGAGCTGCAGCGGCAGGGTGGCGGCCTCGGCATCGCCGCGATGTGCGCCGGCGGCGGCCAGGGCGGCGCCGTCCTGATCGAGGTCTGAGCCAGCTAGCCCCGATCGCCTGACAACGCGAAAAGCCCGGCGGAGACTAACTCCGCCGGGCTTTTCGTTGCTCGGTTAAGGCCTTTGATCGGCCTTAGCTGTTCTGGTCGACCACCATCTGCACCAGGTTGCGGCGCAGCACCTTGCCGGTCGGCGTCGTCGGCAGCTCCTCGAGGAACACGATCTCATCTGGCGTCTTGGAGCTGCGCAGCTTGGCCCGAACCCACTGGCGCAGCTCGTCGGCGTCCAGGGTGAAGCCGGGCTTCATCACGATGAAGGCCGCGATTCGTTGGCCCCACTCCTCGTCCGGCACCCCGGCGACCGCGCAGTCGGCGATCCACTCGTGGGCGGCGATGACGTTCTCGATCTCCATCGGGGCGATGTTCTCGCCGCCGCGGATGATCGTGTCATCGGCCCGCCCCTGCACGAAGATGAAGCCGCCCTCGTCGATGTAGCCGCGGTCCCGGGTCGGGAACCAGCCGTCGTCGTTGATGCGGCTGCCCGCCTCGAGGTACTCGCCGGCGACCTGCGGACCGCGGACCATGATGTCGCCGACCTCGCCGACGGCCGCGGGCTGCCCGTTCTCGTCGTGGACTTCGATCTCCACGCTGGGCAGCGCCCGGCCGACCGAGGCCAGTCGGGCCTTGACCAGCGGGTCGTCGCTGTTCACGGCGTCGCGATGGTCCTCCGGGCCGAGCACCGCGATGGAGGAGGCCGTCTCGGTCAGGCCGTAGGCGTTGACGAAGCCGGTCTCGGGGAAGAGCAAGAGCGCCTCGGCGAGGACTCGCGCTGAGATCTTGGCCCCGCCGTAGGACATCGACCGCAGGCTGGGCGGACCCTGCTCACCGGTCGCGTGCAGCTCCTCGACGATGCGGACCAGCATGGTCGGAACCACCATCGCGTTGGTGATCTTCTGCTCGCGCACGACCGAGAGCCACTCGCGGGCGGTGAACTGGTCGAGGTAGAAGATGCGCCGGCCGGCGTAGAGGTTCGACAGCAGGTTGGCCACGGCGGCGATGTGGTACGGCGGAACGCTGACGATCGTGGCGTCCTCGGCGTCGGCCGAGGCGTACTCGACCGAGCCCAGGATGTAGGACATCAGGTGCTGGTGACGAAGCACCGCGCTCTTCGGCGCGGCCGTTGTGCCGCTGGTCATGAGCAGGACCGCGATCTGCTCCGGCTCGACCTCCGGCAGCTCGGTCGCTGGCTCGCCGCTGGCGGTGAAGGCCATGAACTCCTCGAGCGTGATGGTGCGCTTGCCCGGAGTCCGACTTGGGTTGTCGGTGATGATGAGCGGGTTCGCCTGGCGATTGACAATCTCCACGAGTTGCTCGTCGCTCAGCCGGAAGTTGATCGGCAGGAACGGCTTGCCGGTCAGCGAGGCCGCGAACAACGCCACCGGAAAGACCGGTCCGTTGCCGCCGAGGAACACCACGGTGTCCGAACCCTCGCTCAGGATGAGGCCGGCGCCGACCAGCGCGCGCTTCTTCAGCTCAGCGCCGGTCAAGCCGGTCTCGAGATCGCCGACCAGGACTCGGTCGTCCATGCCTTCGGCGACCATGTCGAGCAGCATTGTCAGGTTCATCAGGTCTCCCGGTCAGTCGGAGGCGGGCAGCGTCTTCGCAGCCTTCTGAGTCAGCTCGCTTTCGCCCAGGGTCAGCGGTCCGACGCCGGCCTTGGTGCACAGAATCTCGACGGTGTCCGCATCGTCGGAGTACCGCTTACCGAGCTCCACCGGGGTGCCGTCAGTGACCATGACCGCGTCGCTCGGCGGCGCGGTGGCAGCCATTTCGACGCCGGCGCACTTGAGGACGTCATCGCCGTCCGTGCCCTTGATGACGATTACCTCGCAGGACGAGTTCTGCGATCGAAGTCGACTGCCGACCTTCAAGCCCACTATTTACTCCTTGTTATTGCCCGCCGATTGTCACGGGAGCGTACGAGTCAGGACCTGCCAATTGGCGCCAGAAATCGCTGGGAAAATCTGGCACCGGCTATACGGTAACGGCTATGGTACATCGAGCGGCACGGCGGGGAATCCTGGTCCCCCTGGCCGCAACAGCAGGCTATTAGGCGCCTGGGCGCTCTCCTCCGCCGCACCTGCTCGGGATGGGCTCGCTCAGCTGACGGAAGCAGCGAGATGTCCGACAAAACAGTGATTGTGACCGGCGCCAGTCGGGGTATCGGCAAGCAAATCGCCATCGAACTCGGCCGACGGGGCTACAACGTGGTCGTCGCGGCCCGGACGGTCACCGCCCACCACCGCCTCGCGGGCAGCATCGGCGAGACGGTCGAGGCCATCACCGCCGCCGGCGGCCAGGCGCTGGCGGTGCAGACCGACGTGCGGTCGGTGGACAGCGTGGCCGACCTGGTCCGCGCGGCGGTCGAGGCCTTCGGCGGGGTGGACGTGCTGGTGAACAACGCCGCGGACACCTCCGGCGGCACACCCGGGCTCACCGAGCTGAAGCTCGAGGACTGGTTAGCCCAGCTCGACACGAATTTGCACGGCCCGCTCCGCTTGATGCAGGCGGTCGTGCCCGAGATGCGCAAGCGCGGCGGCGGCACCATCATCAACCTGACCTCGGGCGCCGGCGACCTGGTCGACACCACCGGCGACGCCGGGGCGGACGGTGGGTCCGAGCTCGCGGTGCTGGGCGGCGAACGCCTGGCCTACGCGGCCAGCAAAGCGGCGCTGAACCGGCTGGGCAACGCGCTGTCGGCTGAGCTGGCCGCTGACGGCATCGCCTTGGTGTCGGTCGACCCAGGCTTCACCCGCACCGAGCTGGTCGAGCTGATGGGGGACAAGGGCATCGTCGACGCCGAGCTGGCCGTCCCGATGAGCACGCCGATGCGGGCCGTGGTCCAGCTGATCACGACTGATGAGGGAATGCGCTTGCGCGGGCAGATCGTGCGGGCCAGCGAGTACGTCGAGGCGCTCGGGGTCAGCTAGCGCTCCCGCGCAGTGGCTCATTCCACACACCCCACTGCCTAGACGACCCCATTTTGACGGTGTATATCTTGTGCGTGAGACGCGGCCGTCAGGCTGCGGCTGTTCGCTGCGCCGTAGAACGCGCGCAGGCAATCGTCAATCCAGATAGGTGGCACATGTCGATCAAAGATCAAACCGCGGTGGTGGGTGTGGGGAGCACGCCGTTCTACCGGCGTGGCCAGTCGCTGCCGCAGACCAAGATTGAGCTGGCGTGCAAGGCGATCCTCGCCGCGTGCGACGACGCCGGGCTCTCGGTCAAGGACATCGACGGCTTCGCCTATTACTCCGGCGGCTTCGACACCGCGTTGATCGCTCAGACCCTCGGCATCCCCGAGGTCAAGTTCACCGCCACCCTGACCGGTGGCGGCGGCGGCGCGGCCGGCAGCGTCGGCCTGGCCGCCGCGGCCATCACGTCGGGCATGGCCGAGGTCGTGGTCAGCCTGATGACGCTGCAGCAGGTGCCGACCAACCGCTTCGGCGCCGCGTTCGCCACCAAGGGCAAGGGCACCTACAGCGCTCCGACCACGCCGGAGACCGACTTCGTCGCCCCGGCCGGGCTGTTCGCGCCCGGTCAGATGTTCGCGATGCTGGCCCAGCGCCACATGCACCTGTACGGCACCCGCCGCGAGGCGTTCGCCGAGATCGCCATCTCGACCCGGGCCAACGCGATCCGCCGCCCCACCTCGCGGTTCAAGGATCCGATCACGCTGGAGGACTACTTCAACGCCCGGATGA
>JAOPUY010000444.1 GCA_025963265.1 Frankiales bacterium
CCCTCGGTGTACGACGCGGCGCTGGCCTTCCTGAGCCGGCGGGGGTACGACGTGCCGCCCGAGATCCTCCGGCGCGACTTGAGCGAGGCCGAGACCGAGCCGGACCCGCGAGTGGTCGAAGTCTGGCGTCAGGTCTATCAGGGCGAACCTGAGCTGATCGAGTTGGCCGATAGCCTGAGCACCGTCGCCGAGCGCCACAGCACCTGGCGGTTCGTGCATTACACCGCGGTCCGCCGCATCCTCGGCGCCAAGCCCGGGACCGGAGGCTCGGCTGGGTTGTCGTGGCTGAGACGATCGGTGGACGCACCGGTCTTCCTCGAGCTGTGGGAGGTTCGCAGTGTCCTCTGAGGCCCGACCCGTCCCGTCGGCCAGCCGGCCAGCGCTACGCGCCGCGGCCGAGGTCGCGGACCAGACCGACCCGATCGCCTTCGCCCGGCAACGATTCACGCTGCCCGCTGGCGTCATCTATCTGGACGGCAACTCACTCGGCGCGATGCCCGCGGCGGTGCCGGCGGCGATGGCCGACGCCCTCGCCCGGCAGTGGGGCGCCGACCTCATCACCTCCTGGAACGGCAATGGCTGGTGGCAGCTACCGGCGTCGGTCGGAGCCCAGATCGGCGCGCTCCTCGGAGCGGGCGCCGGCCAGGTGCTGTGCGGCGACTCCACGTCGGTCCAGCTGTTCCAGGCGCTGACCGCGGCCGCCCGCGCCCGGCCGGGTCGCGACGTGCTGATCACCGACGGCTCGAGCTTTCCGACCGACCAGTACATCGCCGACTCGGTCGGGCGGCTGCTCGGCCTTGAGGTCCGGCGGATCGAGCCGGACCAGCTTGGGGCAGCCCTCGACGAGCGCACCGCGGCCGTCTCCTTCAGCTTGGTCGACTACCGCACCGGGGAACTGCTCGACGGCGAAGCCATCACGGCCGCCGTCCACCGCGCCGGCGCGGTGATGGTGTGGGACCTGTGCCATGCGGCCGGCGCGCTGCCAGTGGCGCTGGATGCCTGGCAGGTCGACCTCGCGGTCGGCTGCGGCTACAAATACTTCAACGGCGGCCCCGGCGCGCCCGCTTTCATCTATGTGGCCGAGGGGTTTCGCGCTGGACTTGACCTGCCGCTGACCGGCTGGCACGGCCACCAGTCGCCCTTCGCCCTCGAGCAGCGCTATCAGCCAGCGGCGACGATAGAACGGGCGCGGATTGGCACTCCACCCGTGCTGTCGATGCTGGCGCTGCAGGCGGCCCTGACCGCCTTCGACGGCGTTTCCATCGCGGCTCTCAGGCGAAAATCGCTGGCGCTGACCGAGCAGATCATCGCGTACGCCGATGAGCGGCTGGCTCGTTACGACGTGCGAGTGCGCACCCCGCGCGCCCCGGAGCGGCGCGGCTCCCAGGTCGCCCTGCAGCTACCGCACGCCTTGGAGGTCAGCCAGGCGCTCATCGCCCGGGGCGTGATCGGTGACTTCCGGGCTCCGGATTTGCTTCGCCTGGGCGTGGCGCCGCTCTACCTACGACACGTCGACGTGTTGGAGGCCATGCAGGCGCTCGAGGACGTGCTGGCCAGCGGGGCCCACCTCGCGCCCGAGTTCGCTCAGCGGCCCGCGGTCACCTGAGCCGCGCTGACCTCGGCCGACCGGCGGGCGGCGAGCTTGTCGAAGCGGTCGCGCTTGGGCCAGCGGACATTGCTGGCCCAGCCCAGCTTCTCAAAAGCCCAGATCGTCCGGGCCGAGATGTCGAGTTGACCGCGGTCGACGCCGTGGCGGGCACTGGTCGGGTCGGCGTGATGGCTGTTGTGCCAGGACTCGCCGAAGCTCAGCAGCGCCAGCGGCCAGAAGTTGCCCGAGCGGTCGCGGGAGGCGTAGGGCCGATCGCCGATCATGTGGCAGACCGAGTTGATCGACCAGGTCACGTGGTGCAGCAGACCCACCCGCAGGACTGAGGCCCAGAAGAACGCCGTCACCGCGCCGAGCCAGGACCAGGTGATCAAGCCGCCCAGCAGCGCCGGCAGCAGCAAGGAGATCGCGACCCAGAGGCCGAAGAGCTTGTCGATCCACGCCAGGTCCTGATCGGCCTGCAAATCGGGGACGTACTTCTCCTCGTTGGTGTTGTTGGGGTCGAACAGCCAACCAAGGTGCGCGAACCAGAACCCCTTGGTCAGGCCGGCCAGCGATTCGCCGAAGCGCCAGGGCGAATGCGGGTCGCCCTCGCGGTCGGAGAAGGCGTGGTGGCGGCGGTGGTCGGCGACCCAGCGCAGCACCGGGCCCTCGATCGCGATCGATCCGGCGATAGCCAGGTAGATCTTCAGCGCGCGGTTGGCCCGAAAAGAGCCGTGCGTGAAGTAACGGTGGAAGCCGACCGTGATCCCGGTGCCGGAGATGAAGTAGAAGACGGCGGCCAAGGCCAGGTCGGTCCAGCCGATTCCGTGGCCCCAGAGCACCGGGACCGCGCCGAGCAAGGCCAGGAACGGAACGATGATGAAGATGTACAACGCGGTCTGCTCGCCCTTGCGCTTGCGTCCGGCCAGCATCGGCTTGCCTGATGGACCGCCGGCGCGCAGGGCCTCGGCGAGGTCGCTTTCGCCTCCGGCGGAGTCATCGAGCAGGGTCATAGGACGTCCTCCTTGGTGCCTGAATCTGGAGTCGGCCGGCGCCGGGCGAGCTACGGCGCCTTCCGTTCGGACAGAGTTCGCGACATCGGGATCTCACGGTCGGGCTCAAGCCTCTCAGTGCAAGTCGGCTCAGCTTAAATCGAGGTGGCCAAGCTCTCAGTGCCAGTTACCTACGTTAGCGTAACCTACGGGTGCGTAAGTTCTGCGATTACAACTGATGAATCGGCCATGGGTACGCTATCCGGGTTCGATGTCGCGGGTTCGGCGTTCGGTGCGGGTTCGGGTGGCGGGTTCGCCGCCTAAGACTCACTCGCTTCGTCGGGCGGTGATCGATGGGAGATGGGGTAATCGGCAGCCCGCAGGCCTTTGGTGCCTTGCAGTCTCGGTTCGAGTCCGAGTCTCCCAGCCAGTTCGGATAGGCTCGCCAGTGTGAGTGCGGTGCGGCAACAGCCCCTAACGGTGATCGTGCTCGCCGCCGGCGCCGGCACGCGGATGAAATCCCCGTCCCGACCGAAGGTTCTGCATTCCTTCGCTGGCCGTTCACTGCTCGGCCACGTGCTGGCGGCCACTGGTGAATTGGAGCCGGCGACCACGGCCGTCGTGGTCGGCCATCGCGGGGCCGAGGTCGCCGCGCACTTGGCCGAGCTCGCCCCGGCCACGGCGCCGGAGCACAGCCTCGTCGCCGTCGAGCAGTCCCAGCAACTGGGCACCGGCCACGCGGTGCGCGTCGCCCTGGAGCACCTGCACCCGAGCGCCGCTGACGAGCGGGGCTTGGTCCTCGTGGTGCCCGGCGACGCCCCGCTGCTGCGGGGCCAGACCCTGGCCGAATTGGTGCGCGCGCACGTCGCCAGCGGGGCCGCCGCCACGATGCTGACCAGCCACCTGCCCGACCCGACCGGCTACGGCCGCGTGATCCGCGGGGCGGACGACGCCGTCGTCGAGGTCGTCGAGCACAAGGACGCCTCAGCGGCCCAACGCGAGGTCACCGAGGTGTCCGCGCTCGTCTACGTCTTCGACG
>JAOPUY010000237.1 GCA_025963265.1 Frankiales bacterium
CCGCCAATGAGCGCCGCCGCCTCAAGCGTCTCCTGCGCCTTTTCGTCCAGGCGCGCCGCTCGCGCCAGCACCGCATCACGGGCCGACGGCGGGACTTCACCGAGCCCGGCTTCGAGAACCTCGCGGACGTAGAACGGGTTGCCGCCGGTGACGCGGTGCAACTCGGTTGGGTCGACGCCGCGACCGGCCGCCAAAGTCTGGACGGCATCGAGCGAGAGCGGCGCCAGGGTCAGCCGGCGCGCGCAGCGCTGGACCGCCAGCTGACCCAGCGTCACCTGCAGCGGACGGCTGGCGCCGAGCTCGTCGTCTCGGTAGCTCACGACGAGCAGCACGCCCAGATTGCGAATTCGCCGGGCCAGAAACCCCAATAGGTCGAGGGTGGCCTCATCGGCCCAGTGCAGGTCCTCGATGACGACGACCTGGACGGGTCCGGCCTCGGAGATCTCGTTGAGCAGCCCGTAGAACAGGTCTTGTCTCGACGCCGCCGCCCGCACGAGCAGGCCCAGTTGCCCGCCCACCTGCTGGGCGATGTCGAACAACGGGCCCAGCGGACGGGGTGTGAACATGCCATCGCAGGCTCCCCACAGCAGCCGTGAATCCGGCAGGTCGCCGGTGACGCGCTCGAGCAGCGTCGACTTGCCGACGCCCGCCTCGCCTTCGAGTAGGACCAGCCGTCCCTCCCCGGCCCGCGCCTCGTCGGCGTAACCGACAAGCGCGTCGTAGGCCGGTTGTCGCTCCAGCAGCTCCAGGCCGTCGCCGGGCGCCTGGACGAGTCCAGTCGGCACGAGGGAGAGCGCGCGCGGTGGCATCGGCTTCCCTTCGTCGGCGACAGCTCAACGCTAGGCCACGGCCGCCGCTCGCTCTATAGGGAACACCACCCCATCTTGGCTCAGCGCGGCGTGAAGACGCGCCGGCGAACCGCGCCCGCGGCCCGCCGGGCAAACCGGATGGAATCGGCTCGGAGCAGCTGCGCGTACGGCGTCGGGACCCGTGGCGGCGCGACCTCGGCCGGGGCAGCCGGCGCCGCGATCTGGAGCTCGGCCGGCGGCGGGTCTTCGGCCGGCGCCGCGACGGGGACTGGCGCCGAGACGGGATGCAGCGTCCGCTCCGGCGAGCGGCCACGCGGGTATCGGCACTCGACTGGGCTGGGTCGGAAGGTTCCGACGAGATGCGTCGGCGTCAGCACGCCCAGTTCCAAGGCCGCGTCGTCGAGCTGGGCGATCTGCTCCAAGAACGCGACGTCGGCCTCGTTGTTGACATCGAAGTTAGGTCCGTAGACCCGGTCGACGAACGGGTCGATGATATTGCCGAAGGTCACGTAGGTCTGCGGATGGAACGTCTGGAGCAGCAGCGGCAGGATGTCCTCGGCCCGCACCCCTTCGAATGACTCACCCGAGCAGTCGGTGTCGGGATACACCGTGTCGATCTGGCCGCTGTAGTGGTTCAGTCGATAGCGCTCCGGCATCTGATCCCAGATTCCATTGACCATCGCGACCGCCTCGGGCCAGCGCTGATGACCGTTGCGACCGATCATGTCGTTGATCAGGAAGACACCAGCCGGATCCAGGGACGACTTGATCTCGGAGAACAGGTGTTCCAGCTCGACGACGTGGTGCAGCGAGTGATTGGCGAAGTAGACGTCCACCGGACCCTCCGCGCACCAGGTGTTGAGGTCAGCCTGCACCGTGCGCACTCGGTCAGCGATGCCAGCCTCTTGCGCGTGGGCGATGGCTCGCTCGAGCATGCTCGGGTTCAGCTCCAGCAGCACCAGCTGGAGGTTCTCATGTCCCCTCTTGGCCAGCCGAGACGCCAGGTCGACCTCGGCGTCGCCGTTGCCAGCTCCGACGCTGACCATCGTGACGGTCTCATCCCCCCGGCGGGCGCATTGCTCAGCCACGGCGTCGTCGTACATGCCCCAGAAATCGTTAACGCCCACCTCGATCAGAAGGGGCATCACATATCGCGCTGACCAGACGTGATAGATCGCCGGAAGGTCGTGGACCACATCCTGTTCGGCGTAGATGGCGATCTCGGCCTCGACGCGATCCTGATAGCTCGACATGCGCCAGAAGTGTAGGACTCGGAGATCAACGATTTCTCTTGGGGTGAACAGCTGCGGGCCCGGGAACAATCCATGGCTCAGGGGGATTGAGTGGAGGAGACTCAACTACGAGGAGATGGCCCATGGCCGACATAACGCGTCTACCTGTACTGGCAGTCAACGATCTGGTCGTGCTGCCCGGCATGGTGGTGCCGATTGAACTAGATGAAGCTTCACAGGCGGCGGTTGACGCCGCTCGCACGAGCAGCGACAGCAAGCTGCTGCTCGCCCCCCGCTTGGAGGACCGCTACGCCGCTTACGGCGTCGTGGCCTCGATCGAGCAGGTCGGCCGACTGGCTGGCGGAGCCCCGGCAGCGGTGCTCAAGGCGGGCCCCCGGGCTCGCATCGGGACCGGAGTCACCGGACCGGGAGCGGCCCTCTGGGTCGAGGCTGAGTTGGTCGAGGACCGACCAGTCACCGAGCACGACCGCGAGCTGGCGGCCGAGTACAAGACGCTGGTCATCGCCAGCCTGCAACGCCGTGACGCGTGGCAGGTCATCGACTCCGTCCAGCGACTCACCGACCCGGCCGGACTGGCCGACACCGCGGGCTACGCCTCTTACCTGACGGCCGCCCAGAAGCGGGAACTGCTGGAGACCCCCGATGTCGCCGAGCGGCTCGAGCGCCTGATCGTCTGGACGCGCGACCACCTGGCCGAGCTCGAGGTCTCGGACAAGATCCGCGACGACGTTCGGGAGGGCATCGACACCAGCCAGCGCGAGTTTCTGCTCCGCCAGCAACTGGCGGCGATCCGCAAGGAGCTCGGCGAGGACGAGCCGGATGGCGCGCAGGATTACCGGTCACGGGTAGAAGCGGCGACGCTGCCGGACAACGTCCGGGAAGCCGCGATGCGCGAGGTCGGTCGACTGGAGCGGGCGAGCGATCAGGGCCCGGAAGCCGGCTGGATCCGCACCTGGCTCGACACCGTGCTGGAATTGCCCTGGGATGTCCGCACCACCGACAACACCGACGTCAAGGCCGCTCGCGCGGTCTTGGACGCCGATCACCACGGCTTGGACGACGTCAAAGACCGGATCGTGGAATACCTCGCCGTGCGCGGCCGCCGGGCCGAGCGTGGCCTGCAGGTGGTCGGCGGCCGGGGTTCGGGCGCCGTGATGGCGCTCGTCGGCCCGCCTGGCGTCGGCAAGACCTCACTCGGTGAGAGCGTGGCCCGTTCCCTGGACCGCAAGTTCGTCCGCGTCGCCCTGGGCGGCGTCCGGGACGAGGCCGAGATCCGCGGTCACCGGCGGACCTACGTCGGCGCCCTGCCCGGCCGGATCGTTCGGGCCATCGCCGAGGCGGGCTCGATGAACCCGGTCGTGCTGCTCGACGAGATCGACAAGGTCGGCGCGGACTACCGGGGCGACCCGGCCGCGGCGTTGCTCGAGGTGCTGGACCCGGCGCAGAACCACACGTTCCGCGATCACTACCTCGACATCGACCTGGACCTCTCCGATGTGCTGTTCCTGGCCACCGCCAACGTGATCGACTCGATCCCGTCGGCTCTGCTGGACCGGATGGAGCTGATCTCGATCGACGGCTACACCGAGGACGACAAGGTCGCCATCGCGCGCGACTTCCTCGTTCCGCGCCAGCTCGAGCGCGCAGCGTTGACGCCCGAGGAGGTGACGGTCTCCGACGACGCGCTCGGCGAGATCGCCGCCAACTACACCCGCGAGGCCGGCGTACGCCAGCTCGAGCGGGCCATCGCGAAGGTGCTGCGCAAGGTCGCCACCCGGCTGGCATCGTCCGACCAGGCGTCGGTCGCCGTCGACGAGGACAACCTTCGCGAGTTCCTGGGACGACCGAGGTTCCTGCCGGAGTCCGCCGAGCGTACGGCGGTGCCCGGGGTGGCCACCGGCCTCGCCGTGACCGGCGCCGGAGGCGACGTGCTGTTCATCGAGGCCACCTCCATGCCGGGCGACGCGGGCCTCACCCTGACCGGACAGCTCGGTGATGTGATGAAGGAGTCCGCGCAGATCGCGCTGTCCTACCTCCGCTCACACGGAGCCGAGCACGGCATCGACGTCGCGGCACTCGATCGGGCCGTGCACCTGCACGTGCCC
>JAOPUY010000465.1 GCA_025963265.1 Frankiales bacterium
GCACGTGGCTGGCCGAACTCGGCTCGCCGCACCACCAGGTCTGGGCCGAGTCCAGCCGCAACGGCTCGCCGAGCAGCACCGGGCAGATCCGCTCTAGGAACGCGAACAAGCCCGGATTCTCCAGCACGCCAGCGCCGAGCGGGTTGACGATGGACACGGCGCCGTTGCGGGCCGCCTCGAGCAGCCCGGGCACCCCGAGGTGGGAGTCGGGACGAAGCTCCAACGGGTCGCAGAATCCGGCGTCGACCCGGCGCAGGATGACGTCGACGCGCTCCAACCGGTGCATTGAGCGCTGCCAGACCCGTCCGTCGCGGACGGTGAGGTCGGCCGCCACCGTGAGCGGCAACCCAAGCAGGGACGAGAGAAAAGCCTGGTCGAACGCGGTCTCGCTGTCCGGCCCCGGGCTGAGCAGCACGACCCGGGGCGCCTGCCCGTCGTCGCGGCGGGGAGCCAGGCGCTGCAGCGATTGGCGCATCGTCCGGAAGAACGGCGCGATCCGGTGCACTCCGGTGCCTCGGTAGAGCCCGGGCAACGCGCGCGAGAGCACGCTGCGGTTCTCCATCGCGTAGCCGGCCCCCGAGGGCGCCTGGGTGCGGTCGGTCAGCACCCGCCAGGCCCCGTCGGCGTCGCGGGCCAGGTCGGCCGCGGTCAGGAACAGCTGCCGGTCACCGGGTAGTCGGATGCCGTCGACCGCCCGTAGGAAGCCCGGATGGGCGAAGACCAGCTCCGGCGGCAGCAACCCGTCGCGGATCAGCCGCCGCTGGCCGTACAAGTCGGTCAGAATCGCGTCGAGCAGCTCGGAACGCTGCACCAGGCCGGGCTCCAGCCGAGACCAGTCCGGCTCGTCGATCAGCAGCGGCAGCGGATCGAGGTTCCAGGCCTGCTTGCGAACCGATCCGTGCGCGCGGTAGCTGACGCCGTCGTCCTCCAACAGCCGGGCGATCGCGGCCCGTCGCTCCTGCAGCCCGTCCGGGCCGAGCTCGGCCAGAGCCAGGCCGACTCCGTGCCAGAAAGGCCTTATCTCAGAGGATGAATCGAGCATCTCGTCCCGTCGGGCGTCGGCGCCGCGCTCGCCGGTGTACCGGGCGAGCACATCACGCTCGGCGTGCCGCCCGGATGATTGTTCGGTCACCGTCCCGCCTGGCCGACCGCGCCATGCCCGGCGCTGAGGGTGCGAAGGTCCACGGTCACCGGGTACTCGGCGCTGCTCACCGGCGGAGCGGCCCGGCCCTCGGGCGGGTCGACGTGGCCGCCGGGGGTCACCCGCGCCGCCCGCCGGGCCTCGGCCTCGCTGGCGTTCACCGGCGGGGTGTCGTAGGCCCGACCGCCCGGGTGGGCCACGTGGTAGGTGAGGCCGCCGAGCCGCGCGCCGCTCCAGCCGTCGATCAGCTCGAAGACCAGGGGGGAGTGGATTCCGATGGTCGGGTGCAACGCCGAGGGCGGCGCCCAGGCGCGGAACCGCACGCCGGCGACCAAGGCGTCCGAGCCGTTGACCGTGTGCAGCGGGACCGGAAAGCCGTTGCAGGTCAGGCGATGTCGGCCCTCGACGGCGCCGAGCACGGAGACCTGCAACCGCTCGATCGAGGAGTCGACGTAGCGTGCGGTGCCCGAGCCGGTCGCCTCCTCGCCGAGCACGTGCCAGGGCTCGATCGCCGCCCGCAGCTCCAAGGTCAGCCCGTGCACGGCCTGGTGAGCCAGCCGCGGGAACCGGAACTCCACGAACGGCTCGAGCCAGTCCAGCTCGAAGGCGATGCCGTGCGAGTTCAGGTCGGAGATGACGTCAGCCAAGTCGGCGGCGACGAAGGCGGGCAGCAGAAAGCGATCGTGCAGACGGGTTCCCCAGCGGACCAGCGGCGCCCGGTAGGGCTCCCGCCAGAACCGGGCCACCAGCGCGCGCACCAGCAGCGCCTGAGCCAGCGACATCTCCGGATGCGGAGGCATCTCGAAGCCACGCAACTCCAGCAACCCGAGGCGCCCGCGCTCGGAGTCAGGGCTGAACAGCTTGTCGATGCAGAACTCGGCCCGGTGCGTGTTGCCGGTGATGTCGGTCAGCAGATGCCGCAGAGCTCGGTCGACCGTCCACGGGTGGACCGCGTCCACGCCGTCGGCCGCGAGCCGGTCCAGCTCGGCGAAGGCGATCTCCAACTCGTACAGCGACTCGTGCCGGGCCTCGTCGACGCGGGGGGCCTGGCTGGTCGGCCCGATGAATCGCCCGGAGAACAGGTACGACAGCGAGGGGTGGTTCTGCCAGAAGTTGAGCAGGCTGACCAGCAGATCGGGCCGGCGCAGCAACGGGCTGTCGGCCGGTTTCGCACCGCCCAGCGTGAGGTGGCTGCCCCCGCCGGTGCCGGTGTGGGTGCCGTCGAAGGCGAACTTCTCGGTCGCCAGGCCGCACTCGGCCGCCGCGCCGTTCAGCGTCTCGGAGATCTCGACCAGCTCGGACCAGGACGAGGCCGGTTGGACGTTGACCTCGATGACGCCCGGGTCGGGAGTGACAGTGAGGGTGCGCAGCCGGGCGTCGCTGGCGACCGGATAGCCCTCGATGACCACTGGGACGCCGACCGCGGCCGCGGCCGCTTGCACCACGTGCAGCAGTTCCATCGAGGCCGCCAGCTCGGTCAGCGGCGGCAGGAACACGAACAGGTGCCCGTCGCGGGCTTGCACGGTGACGGCGGTGGTGGGCGCCTCCTCGACCGAGACGACGTCGGCCGGGGTCACCTCGCCGTCGCCGCTTAACCGGGGCAGCGGGGCCGGCGGCGCGAACAGCGAGGCCTCGGGACGGCCGGGCGCCGGCGACCAGGTGATGGATCGCAGCGGGAGTCGCATGCCCAGCGGGGAGGTGCCGCCGATGAGCACGATCCGGCCCCGGCGGGTTCGCCAACGCGTGGTGGACCAGCGTTTGCCGTCCTCGCTGCGATGCAGCGGCAGCACCCAGCCGACTGGTTCGCCGGCTTCGGCGTCGAGCGCAGCCACGAGCTCGGCCCGGGCGTCGACGGCGCCGGGCTCGCTGACGTCGGCCGCCGGGGGATCGCCCACCGGGAGTTGCGCCTCGTCCACCAGTCGCGCGAGCAGGTCCTCATAGGCCGGTTGGGCGAAGTCCGGCTCGACGCCGATGCCCGCGGCGATCTCGGCCATGAGCCGGGCGGCCAGGTCGCTGGAGTCCGCGGCGTCGTGGCTGGGGGGCGACCAGGGGTCATCCAGCAGGTCCGGACGCGACCACAGGGCCTCGCCGTCGGCCAGCCAGTTGATCGCGATCTGCCACCGGGGGAGGGGCTCGCCGGGGTACCACTTGCCCTGGCTGTGCTGTAGCAGCCCCTGCGGCGCGTAGTGGGCTTTCAGCTTGGCCGCCAGCTCCAGGGCCTTGGCGCGTTTCTCCTCGCCGTCGGCGTCGGTGTTCCACTGCGCGGAGGTGGTGTCGGCGGCGGAGACGAAGGTGGGTTCCCCGCCCATGGTCAGCCGGACGTCGTCGGCGGCCAGCTGCTCCTCGACCGCCTGGCCGAGGAGCAGGATTTGCTGCCACTGCTCGCGTGAGTACGGGCGGGTCGCCCGCGGCCGGTCGGTGATCCGGCGGACGGTGTTGGAGAAGTCCATGACCGCTTCGGCCGCCGAGCTGGTGCCGGTGATGGGAGCCGCGTCGTACGGGTGCGGTGTGGCGGCCAACGGGATGTGGCCCTCGCCGGCGAACAGCCCC